>JAAWJE010000017.1 GCA_022796725.1 Clostridia bacterium
TGTATTATTCGGGTGGATATAAAAGTACAAATAAAAATATATATTATACATTAAATAAATTAAAGGATTTGGAATCATAAAATGAAAGAAAAAGAAGAAGAAAGATTAAAATTATTAAAATCAGATGAACAAAAAATATATGAAACAGAAAATATAGAATATATTGCTGGAATTGATGAGGCAGGACGCGGACCTCTTGCAGGGCCAGTTGTTGTAGCTGCTGTTATTATGCCAAAAGATTCTATGATAGAAGGTGTTAATGATTCAAAGAAGGTTTCTGAAAAAAAGAGAGAAAAGTTATATGAACAAATAACAAATGAAGCAATTGCTTATGGAATAGGAATTATAGACCAAAAAGAAATAGATGATATAAATATACTAAATGCTACTAAAAAGGCAGTAACAACTGCAATAGCTTCTCTTAAAGTAAAACCTGATTTAATACTTGTAGATGCATTAACAAATATAAATACTCTAGGAGTACCATATAAGTCAATAATAAAAGGGGATGCAAAAGAGTATAGTATTGCAGCTGCATCAATAATCGCAAAAGTAACAAGGGATAGAATTATGAGAGAGTGGGACGAGATATATCCACAATATGGATTTGCTAAACATAAAGGATATGGAACAGCAAATCATATAAAAGTAATTAAAGAAATTGGACCATGTATATTACATAGAAAAAGTTTTATAAAAAATTTTATTCAAAAATAGGAGATTCTAAAGATGAATATAATTAGCATACTTTCTAAAAAAAGAAAGAAAGAAAAATTATCAAAAGATGAAATTGATTATTTTATAAAAGAGTATTTAAGAGAAACAATAGCAGAAGAGCAAGCATCAGCACTAATTATGGCAATGTGCATAAATGGTTTGGATAAAGAAGAAATAAAAGACTTAACTAATGCTTTGGTAGAATCTGGTGAAAAACTTGATATGTCAGATGTTTCTGGAAACTTTATTGAAAAACATTCTGTAGGAGGAGTTGGAGATAAAGTAACACTTATTCTACTTCCAATACTTTCAGCATTAGATATTCCAGCGGGTAAATTTAGTAGTAGAGGAATTGGAATAGGAGGAAGTACAGCAG
Source organism: Clostridia bacterium (assembly GCA_022796725.1). GTDB lineage: Bacteria > Bacillota > Clostridia > TANB77 > CAG-508 > UMGS1994. Next base: position 1,094 of record JAAWJE010000017.1, read on the forward strand.
ATAAGCTTATGTCAATACCAGGTTGTAGAGCTGATATTACAATTGAAGAATACAAAGATAATTTAAAAAATGAAAAAATAGGAATAACTTCTAGCTTATTAGATATAGCAACTGGAGAAAAGAAAATATATGATATAAGAAGAAAAATAGATTGTATGGATAATTTAGATTTAGCAGCAGCTAGTATAATGAGTAGAAAAATTGCATCAGGAGCTAAGAAATTACTTATAAATATACAATGTGGACATGGTTCAACAATTAAAAATTATAAAACTGGTAAGGAGTTTGCAAGAAAGTTAATAGAATCTGGAAGTTTAGATGAAAAAGAAGTAAGATGTGTAATTTCAAAAATATATGAACCTTTAGGAAGAAATATAGGAAATACATTAGAAATAATAGAAACAGTAGAAGCATTAAAAGGTAATATAGAAAAAGACGTAAAAGAAGTTGTTATGGAAGTAGGAATACAAATTATTTTAATGTCTGGAAAGGCTAAAAAAGAATCAGAAGCTAAAAAAATGATAGAAGAAGTAATAAAAAATGGTAAGGCGTTAGAGAAATTTAAAACTTTAGTAAGACTGCAAAATGGTGATATATCTTATATAGAAGATACAAAAAAGCTAGGAGAAGCAAAATACAAAATGGAAATTAAGGCTAACAAAACAGGATATATTCAAATGATAGATTCAGAAAGACTTGGAAATATTGCTGTATATTTAGGAGCAGGAAGGAAGTTATATGATGATGAAATAGATAATCAGGCAGGAATAACTTTAGTAAAGAAAATGGATGATAAAGTAAGAAGCGGAGAAACTATAGCATATATTTACACAAATGATGAATCAAAATTAAAAGGAGCTTCAAATAATTTTTTAGAAGCCTATACTATAGGAAAGAAAATGTTTAATAAAGGTAGTGCAGTACTTGGAGTAATGACAAGATAATTTATATAAAATATGGAGGGTTAAATTGAGAGAGCAAGAAGAAAATTATAAATATAAAGAACTTGAACAAAACCTTACTAGAATTATTAACAAAGGAAAAGCAGAATTAGAGGTTGAAAAGTTAAAAAAAATAGCTGAAGAAGAAAAAAGGTCTTTTGATAATGATGAGTTTATTTATCAAATTCAAGGACAAATGAATGTACTAGAGCAAAGAGAAAGAAAAATATTAGATATGAGTAGTACTTCTACAAATGAGAAAAAAGAACCAGAGTATCCAGAGGAACTAGATGATTATACTTTGGAGACTTTATATATTTCACTATTATATGGAAGTCCAAATGCAATATCAAAATATTATTTTGAAAAAGATACATGTTTTTTTTCAAGCATTATTATAGAGAATTTATATAAAAGTGTAATTTTTAAAGAAGGAGAAAAAAGTGCACCAGCACATTTAAAAGAACAATTTAACTTTTCTAAAGCTATTGCAGAGTTATATGAGATAAAAGAGCAGATGAAAAATGCACCTTTATATGAAAAATATGATTTTGAATTAATATATAGAGAACTTAAAAAATTATTTATACTAAAGAAAAATTATATAAAAGCTCCAACTAAACTAATGCAAGAAAAAATTTTAGAGATAAAAAGTTATGATAGATATAAAGATATGTCATCAGAAGAAGTTGAAGCTGCAATAAAACAATTAGAGGTAACAAATAGATTAAGTCAAGCAGTACTTAATAAAGATATTGCAAAATTCTGGCTTAATGATAAAAGTGATTTAAGAGAAGGAATTACTATTCCATTCGAAATTATGAATAAAGTATTTAAAGGTCATAGAAAAGGCGAAATTATGGCTTATGCTATGCCATCAAATGCTGGTAAAAGTAGATTTACAGTAAATTTAGCATGTAATATAGCATTTATTAATAAGAAGAAAGTTTTAGTAGTGTCTAATGAAATGACAGAAGATAAAATGAGACTTTGTTTGTTAACCACAGTTTTAAATAATCCAGAAATTCAAAAATTTCATAAGCAGAAAATAATAAAAAATGAAAGTGAACTTTTAGAATTTAAGTTTAGACCAGATGATAAAGATGGAATTTTGTTAGATGAGCAAGGATTTATAAAAAGATTAGATGGAGAAAGTCAAGAAGAATTTATTACTAGACTTTCAAAACAATCAACAGAATTTAATAATATTATGGAAGTTACAAAATGGGTAGATAGTCAAATAAATAACTCAGTATATTTTGTTCATCTTACAGAATATACAAATAATGATTTACATGAAGTTATATCTAATTATATGTATAAAGATGGTATAGAATATATTTTTTATGATACACTTAAAACTGATGTTAATAATATTGGTAATTATGAAGAATTAAAAAAGACAGCAACATTACTTTCTGAACTTACACAGAAATTTAATATATTTATTGGAGCATCACTTCAATTATTAGAAAATACAACAAATCCAGTAAATCTAACAATTAATGATTTATCTGTTAGTAAAAATGTAAAAGAAGTATTCGATACATTAACATTATTTAAACAAATTCAGAGAAAGAATTATAAAGATTACGAATATTCTGATTCAGATAGATTTATTAAATGTAAAGATATAGAAGATTCTGATGACCCAGATGTAAGATATTATGCTTGTGTAATTGATAAAAATAGAGCAGGTGCTAAACCAAAGTTATTATTTAGACTTAACTTAGCATATAATGAATGGCATGAATTAGGATATTTAAGAATGAAAGATAAAGATGAAGAATAAATTTAAAAATAGAATCTTATAAAAAATATAGGGTTCTATTTTTTTATAAAAATTGAAACCAAAACCTTTTTTAAATTGTATTAATAGTAGGAGGTAAAATTAATGACTAGTCAAAAAGATATAATAAATATAATAGTAGAAGAATATTCAGATATGGTATATAGAATTGCACTTATGAAAGTGAAAACGAAAGAAGAAGCGGAAGATATATATCAAGAAGTATTTTTTAAAATTAGCCAAAAGATGCCTAAATTTAAGTCTGAGGAACATAAAAAAGCATGGCTTATTAGAGTAACAATTAATATTAGTAATAATTATTTAAAGTCAGCTTGGAAAAGAAAAGTTGTAGGATTAGATGAAAATGTACAAGCTGAAGAATCAAATGATATAAGTAATGTTTATAGTGAAGTAAGCAAGTTACCAGAAGATTATAAAATAGTAATATATTTATATTATTATGAAGGATATAAAGTCTCAGAGATATCAAATATATTAGAAAAAAAGGAAAATACAGTAAAAACATGGCTTTCAAGAGCAAGAGAATTATTAAGACAAAAATTAGAAGGAGGTTTTGATAATGAATAAAAATATAGAAGAATATAAAAATGAAATAAATAAAATAAAAGTAGATGATGATTTAAAACAGAAAACAATTGATAAAATTATAAAAAATAAACAAAAGAATAAAACAAGAAAATTTATTGTAAAAATTTGTGTAGAAATTGCAGCTGTTTTTTTAGTAGTGGTAACAACAGCATATTTTTCGATTAGTAATAAAGAGATAATAAATGAAAGTAATAATAAAGAGATAAAAATATCAAATAGTTCAATAGAAAAAATAGATTATTCAGTAGCCGGAATAGAAAGAATAAATAATAGAGAAGAATTAGAGGAAATTTTAAAAAATAATAGAAACAATTATTATCAAAATAAGGAACAAGGGATAATAATTAATGATTCTGTAATAAAGTCAGAAACTACTAAATCATCTGAAGAGAAGAGTTATAGTTCTAATGAGTATTCAAATACAAATGTACAAGTAGAGAATGTTGACGAAGCAGATATTGTAAAAACAGATGGAAAATATATCTATTATTTAAAAAATGATTCAGAAGTAATAGAAATAGTTGATTTAGATGCAAGAAAGGTAATTTCAAAAATAAAACTTGCAGATGATAGAGATGTAAGTGGTGTAGAAATGTTTTTACATGATAACAAATTAATAGTAATAGAAAATATTTTTAAAGATAGTACTACTTCAAAAAAAAGATGGTTATTATGTGAAACATCTGTAGTTATTTATAATATTTCAGACAAAGAAAATATTATAAAGGAAAGAGAAGTGTCTACTACTGGTCAATATATAGATTCAAGAATGATAGGAGATAATTTATATTTTATAACTAATGAATATATATATTATAGTGGTGATATTACTTTGCCACAATATAAAGATACTATAAAAGAAAAAGAATATGAAGAAATTTCATGTCATGATATATATTACTTGAAAGATTCAGAAGATCCATCATATACATTAGTTACAGCTGTTAATATAGAAAATAATGAAAAGGCAAAAACAAAAACTTTTTTAGGACTAGGTACTACAATTTATTCAAGTGAAGAGAATATGTATGTTGTAAAAACTAAAGTAAATGGAAGATATAATAGAAAAGAGATTTTTTCTAATTATAATTATTCAACAGATATATTTAAGTTTAAATTAATGAATAATGATATAGAATTGGTTGCTAAAGGAGAAGTAAAAGGTATTGTAAATAATCAATTTTCAATGGACGAATATGATGGATATTTTAGAATTGCAACAACAGAAGATAAAGGAGATGGTAAAGAAACAAATAATGTATTAGTATTAAATGATAAATTGGAACAGGTAGGAAGTATAACAGGAATAGAAAAAGGTGAAAAAATATATGCAGTAAGATTTATGAAAAATATAGGATATGTAGTTACTTTCAAACAAGTAGATCCATTACTAGTTATTGACTTAAAAGATCCTGAAAATCCAAAAATAAAGGGGAAATTAGAAATACCAGGATATAGTAGTTATCTGCACCCTTATGATGAAAATCATATTATAGGAATTGGGAAAAATACAGAAGTTAATAAATATGGAGGAATAACTACAACAGGAATTAAAATAAGTATGTTTAATATAAGTGATTTAAATAATCCAAAAGAAATATTTAAAACATCTATTGGAAAAGAATATGCACATTCACAAGCCCTTAATAATCATAAAGCAGTATTATGTAGTAAGGAAAAAAGAATATTAGCGATTCCTGTGTATGTAAATGATAATAAAAAAGAGTTTAGTGGTGCTATAATATATAAAGTTGACCTAGAAAATAATAAATTTGTAGAAGTATCAAAAATAGAAAGTTTTAAGAATAATAAGTATTATAATACTTACTATGATATAGAAAGAATACTATATGTTGGAGATTATTTATATGCTATATCAAATAGAGGTATTAAAATATTAAATATGTCATCATTTGAAAATGCTGGAGAGATAAAATTTAATTAAAATAGAAACAAGTAAATTATGATAAGTAATTTACTTGTTTCTATTTTTTATCCTATTTTAGAATTCATATTTTCAAATTCTTTGCATTTTATCTTATATTCCATTTGCTGAGTAAGAAATTTATAATACATATATCCTTGTTCATATTGAGTCATAGGATTAAATGGGTCTTGCATATCATAAGGCCAATCATTATTTTTTTCCATAAAAACCTCCTAAAAATTAAAATAACAAATAACAGATATTAATATATATTCAAAAAATGGTAAAAATATTATAAATAATATAAGTTGAGTATGAAATAAAAATGTGATAAAATAAAAAAGATTTTATAAAAAGGAGGAATACAATGAAAAGAACTGACGTTGAAGAAAAATATAAATGGGGTGTAAACAAAATTTATTCTACAATTGATAAGTTCGATGAAGACTTTAAATATGTAAAAGAAAAAATAAATAATATCGAGGATTTTAAAGATAAATTCTTAAATAGTGTAGATAACTTTGTAGAATTTATGGAATATAGTGAAGTAATAGATAGAAAACTAGAAAAAATGTACACTTTTGCACATTTAATTGTGGATACAGAACCAAATAATGGAGAGATACAAAGTGCTTTTTCAAGAATATCTAGTTTATTAGAAGAATATGACAATAAAACAGTATTTGTTAGATTAGAAATATTAAAAAATTCAGATAAAGTACTTGAATTTTTGAAAAATGAAAAGGCTAAGAAATATGAAATTGCTATGAAACATATTATTAGAATGAAACCACATTTAGCAAGTGATGAAGTAGAAGAAGTAATTAGTTTAGCAAGTGGAGTACTTGGAGCATCTTATAAAACTTATTCTAATATAAGACCAACTTTTAAACCAGTTATTGTTAATGGAAAAGAAGAGTTTTTAAATGAAGAAACAGCAAGAATATTTTATAAAAATAAAGATGAAAATATAAGAAAACAAGCTTATGAAAATATAAATATAGAATATAAAAAATTAGAAAATGTTTATGCAAGTACATTAGAAGGAAATTTGAAAAAAGATGTATTTTATTCAAAAGTAAAGAAGTTTAAAAATTCATTAGATGCTACAACATTTAGTGATGAAGTAAATGAAGAATTATTTTATATGATATTAGAAAATGCAAATAAAAAGTATCATAAATATTATATAGAATATTTAGATGCCGTAAGTAAAATCATGGGAAAAGAAAAGCTTGAATCTTATGATTTAAGATATCCAATAGTAGAAGAGAGCAATAGCAAATTTACAGTAGAAGAGGCATGGGATTTAATATTTAAAGTTACAGAGTGTTATGGTAAGGAGTATAGAGAAATATTAGAAAAAGCAAAAAACGAGAATTGGATAGATTATATGCCACATGAAGGTAAAAGACATGGTGCATATTCTAGTGGATGTTATGATACTGATCCATATATATTAATGAGTTTCACAGGAGATTTAGATTCTGTATTTACAATGATTCATGAACTTGGTCATTCTGTTCATTCATATTTATCAAATCATGCACAAGATTATATAAATAGTAGTTATAGAATATTTGTTGCTGAAGTAGCATCTACTACTAATGAAATGCTTTTAATGAATTATTTGATAAAAAATTCATCAAATGAAAATGAGAAGAAATATTTACTTTATAAGAAAATAGACGAGTTTATAGGAACTTGTTATAGACAACCATTTTTTGCAGGGTTTGAAGATAAACTTCATAAAATGGTTGAAAATAATGAAGGATTATCAAGTAGTGTTATAACATCTTTATATGAGAAGTTAAGTGAAGAATATTATGGAGGAAAAGTTAATCAACATGAATATTCTAAATATAGCTGCTATGCAGTTCCTCATTTTTATTATAATTATTATGTATATAAATATACAATTGGAATGTGCGTTGCAACAGTTATAGCTGAGAGAATTGGTGAAGGAGATAAACAGCAATTAGAAAATTATTATAAGTTTTTAAGAATAGGCTCAAGCAAAAGTCCAGTAGAATCATTGATAGTAGCAGGAGTGAATCCACTAGATGAAAAGGTATATGAAGAAGCATTTAATAGCTTTAAAAACGACATAGATGAATTTAAAAAACTTATGAAAATATAAAAAAGTAAAAAAAATATATTTTTTAAAAAGAAAAGTACAAATTTAAAATAAATGTGTTATAATAGAAAAGTAATAAAAAAATATAGATAGGAATGATTAAAATGAAAGCAAATACTTTATTAAAAGAAAACGTTAGTATATTAAGTTTAAATGATAGTGTTAAACAAAAATTACAAGAGAACAATATAAACAAAATAGGGGATTTATGTTCAATGACAAAAGCTGATTTAAGAAATATAAATTTTGAACAAACAGACATAAATGCAATTGAAATTAAATTGCAATTAAATGGTCTTGATATAAAGAAAAAGAGATATTAGAACATGTAAACTACATGTTCTTTTTATATAGAAGGTTAAATTATGAAAGATATTTTTAAATTATTGTCAAATGTTAAAGAAAAAGAATTAAAAGAAGAAATTATATTTTCAAATAAAAATGAATTAGATGTATGTGATGCAAAATTTAGTAATCAAATATTAGAAAATGAAGAATATGAAAATATTGAATTTAGAAATGCTATTTTTAATAATTGTAAAATTTCTTCTAAATTTAATAAATTTTATTTTACTAGTGTAGTATTTGATAATTGTGATTTATCAAATACTACATTTTATGAATGTAATTTTCATAATGTAATTTTCATTAATTGTAAATTAGTAGGAACAATTTTTGATAATGTAGTAATTAGTGATAGTAAGATTGAGAGTTCTAACTTGTCTTATACAAATTTTTATAAGGTAAATATGAGGAATGTAATAATATATGAAAGTGAATTTTATGATAGTACATTTAATGAAAGTAAATTCACAAAATTAAGTCAAGATAGAAATGTTTATAAAAAAGTACAATTTATAGAAACGTTATTATCTGGAATTGATTTTTCAACGTCAAGCATAGAAGGATTAACAGTTGGAATGAAAGAAATAAAAGGAGGAATTTTTAATGAGTTTCAAGCAGTAGAACTAGCAAAATTATTAGGAATAGTCATAAAATAATAATTATGTGAATATATATATAATAGTAACAAAAATATGGAAAAATAATATTGTATTATTAATATAATAGTTATATAATTAAAATATTAAGTAATATTTTATTTTTAGGAGAGTTATAATGAAAAAAATATATAAAAATTTATTAGGAAGTTTAATTATAATATCAATGATTATGGGAATAGTTACTAATTTATATATTCCGTTTTCTTATTCTGCTGAATCAGTAGATAATATAAATGGAGATGTAGCTGAAAAACCAGATGTTAAACCAACACCAAAACCAGCTCCAAAGCCAGTAAAAAAACCTACTGTGAAATTAGCTACTCAAAAGGGATATGTTAAAGTTGTTTCAACACTTACTTTAAGAAAGAAAGCATCAACTAGAGGAAAATGGGTTGCTACTTTAAAAGCAGGTCAACAAGTATATATATTAGGTACAACAAAATCAGGTTGGTATAAAGTAAAAACAACAAAGAAAAAAGTAGGATATGTAAAAAAGAAATATATAGGAACAAAGACAAATAAAAAATATAAATTATTAACAACATATACAACATATTCAAGATATAGTCCATCAGGAAGAAATTATAATATGAAAAAAGCTGCAAACAAGATAAAGAAAATCACTCTAAAAAAAGATAATACATTTAATTGGTTTAAGGTAGTTGGACCTTGTGGAAAAAAACAAGGATATAAGATAGCAAATGTTATAATAGCAGGGAAAACTAAGCCAGGATATGGTGGAGGAGTATGCCAAGTTGCAACAACTATGTATGGTTGTTCAAGAAAATTGAAAATGAAAAAAATAGAAAGGCATAATCATAGTGCAAAAGTTTCATACTTAAATAAAGATAAATATGAAGCTGCTGTATCTTATGGACATAATAATTTAAGATTTAAAAATACTACAAAGAAAAATATTGTATTTGATTTATATACATCTAAGGGAAGAGTTGTAGTAGCAGCTTATCAAGTTTTATAGAAATTAATAATAAAAAAAGAATTCAAGGTGTACTTTGAATTCTTTTTTATTTTATATTTACAACAGTTATTTAAGGACATATAATAAAATAAAAATGAAAGGAAATAAAATGAAGAATATAAATTTAATAGAAAAAGTAGTAACATATAGATGCAAATTTAGATTAACAGATAATAATGATATAGATGATGTATATGAGATATTAAGTAGCCCAAATGTTATTTGTAACTTAAATATGGATATACATAAAAAAAGAGAAGATACTAAGAAATTATTAGAAAATTATAATACAGAATTTAAGAAAGGAACTAAATTACCATTAGCCATAATAGATAAAAAAGAAAATGAATTTATAGGAGTTTTTTTAATAAAATTAGACTTATATAATGAAGATTCTTTTGAAGCAACTGTATATTTAAAAGAGAAGTTTTGGGGACTAGGAATATATTCAGAAATATTACCAGCTATGATAAGATTTGCTTTTGAAGTTGTTGATACTGAAAACTTTAGAGGATATGTTATGGATAAAAACATAAGTTCATCAAAAGGTTTTGAAAGAAATGGATTTATGCTAGAAAAAGTATTTGAAGTTCCAAAAATAGAAGGAAAAATAAGAAGTTATTTAATGACTAGAAATATGTATAAAAAACAAGAAATAAAATAGTTCTTGTAGCTTGAATAGCTAATCAAAGTATGATAAAATGCAAGCAATAAGAATATGATAATGTAGGAGGTAAATATGATTTATTCACAAGAAGTAGAAAATATGTGTAAAGTAACTAAAGGAGCAAATCACGGACCAGCACCAATTCCAGAAGAAGGAAAATGGGTAAAATCTAAAGATATAAAAGATATTTCAGGTTTAACACATGGTATTGGTTGGTGTGCACCTCAACAAGGAGCTTGTAAGTTAACATTAAATGTAAAAGAAGGAATTATACAAGAAGCATTGGTAGAAACAATTGGATGTTCAGGTATGACACATTCAGCTGCTATGGCAGGAGAAATTTTAGTTGGTAAAACAATACTTGAAGCATTAAATACAGATTTAGTATGTGATGCTATAAATACTGCTATGAGAGAATTATTTTTACAAATAGTATATGGTAGAACACAATCAGCTTTTTCTGAAGGAGGCTTAGCAATAGGAGCAGGACTTGAAGATTTAGGTAAAGGTCATAGAAGTCAAGTAGGAACAATTTATTCTACTGCTGTAAAAGGACCTAGATATTTAGAGCTTGCAGAAGGATATATAACAGAAATAGGATTAGATGATAATAATGAAATTATAGGTTATAAATTTGTTAATTTAGGAAAAATGATGGAAAACATTAAAAAAGGAATTGAACCTATGGAAGCAATTGAAAAAGCTTCAGGAAAATATGGAAGATTTGATGAAGCTGTAAAGAAAATAGACCCAAGACAAGAATAATAAAAATAAGATGATTGTAAATTTAAGGAGGTAAAAAGATGGCAGTAACATTTGAAAGTTATGAAAGAAGAATAGAGCAAATAAAACCAGTAATGGAAAAATACGGAATTAAAGATTTTGAAGATGCTTTAAATATATGTAAAGAAAAAGGATTTAATCCTTATGATATAGTAAAAGGAGTACAACCAATATGTTTTGAAAATGCGTGTTGGGCATATACATTAGGAGCAGCTATTGCTGTAAAAAAAGGATGTATTAAAGCAGCAGATGCGGCTAAAGCAATAGGAGAAGGATTGCAAGCTTTTTGTATTCCAGGTTCAGTTGCAGATGATAGAAAAGTAGGACTTGGACATGGAAATTTAGCAGCAATGCTTTTATCTGAAGAAACAGAATGTTTTGCATTTTTAGCAGGTCATGAATCTTTTGCAGCAGCAGAAGGTGCTATTGGTATAGCAAATAATGCAAATAAAGTAAGACAAAAACCATTAAGAGTAATATTAAATGGTCTTGGAAAAGATGCTGCTCAAATAATATCAAGAATAAATGGATTTACTTATGTTCAAACAGATTTTGATTTTTATACAGGAGAATTAAAAGTAGTAAAAGAAACAGCTTATTCAAATGGACCAAGAGCAAAAGTAAGATGCTATGGTGCAAATGATGTAAGAGAAGGTGTTGCTATAATGCACAGTGAAGGTGTTGATGTTTCTATAACAGGAAATTCAACAAATCCAACTAGATTCCAACATCCAGTTGCAGGTACATATAAGAAAGAATGTATTGAACAAGGAAAGAAGTATTTCTCAGTAGCATCTGGTGGAGGAACAGGAAGAACATTACATCCAGATAATATGGGTTCAGGACCAGCTTCTTATGGAATGACAGATACTATGGGAAGAATGCATTCTGATGCTCAATTTGCAGGTTCATCATCAGTACCAGCTCATGTTGAAATGATGGGATTAATTGGTATGGGTAATAACCCAATGGTTGGTGCTACTGTATCTGTATCAGTTGCAGTACAACAAGCTATGAATAAATAAGGGAAGTCTTGAGAATACTAGATTTTTAAATAAAATATGATGAATACAATAAGATAATAATAAAGGTGGACAATTACCAAAAATAAGGTTTTGTCCACCTTTACAATTACTTTTGAATATTAATTGTGTTATAAAAAATATTTAATTTACTTTTAGTGTAAATTAAATATAATTGGTAATAATTATAATAAGAATATATTAAAAATACCTAATAAAATACTTGCAAAATAAAAAGATATTGATATAATAAGAAAGTAAAATTCAATAATAAATAAAGTATATAACATAAGAGAAAGGAATGATATTATGAATATTTGCGTATATGGAGCAGCTAGTAGTGAAATTGATAAAAGCTTTATTGATGCTGGAGAAGAATTAGGAAGAAAATTAGTAGAGAGAGGACATGGATTAGTATTTGGTGGTGGAGCTAATGGCATGATGGGAGCAGTAGCTAGAGGAGTACATCAAAAAAATGGATATATATTAGGAATAGCACCAGGATTTTTTAATGTAGATGGTGTTTCTTATGATGAATGTACAGAATTTATTCATACAGATACAATGCGTGAACGTAAACGTTTATTAGATGAAAAGTCAAATGGTTTTGTTATTTCTCCTGGAGGAATAGGAACTTTTGATGAATTCTTTGAAATATTAACTCTAAAACAATTAGGAAGACATAATAAACCAATAGTTATATGGAACTTAAACAATTATTTTGAAAATATGGAAAACATGATGCAAGTATCAGTTGATAAAAAATTTGTAACAGATGATTGTAGAGAGTTATATAAAGTTTGTAATACAACAGATGAAATATTAGATTATATAGAAAACTATGATGAAAAAGATATTGACTTATCAAAAGTAAAAATAAGATAAAAAATAAAAATGACTTTTACGATAGAAAAGTAAAAGTTATTTTTTTTATATGTAGACATTTAAAAAAAATTTATAATGAGATATAATAAAATATATTATATATGTAGGAGAAAAAAATGATATATGAATTTGAAGTATTAGGACCTATAACAGGAAAAGGAAGACCTAGATTAAATACATATACAAATAGAGTATATACACCATCAAAAACAAAAGATTATGAAGATTTAGTAAAACAGTATTTTATACTAAAATATCCAAGATATGTGCAATTTGAAAAAAGGATTTATGTTGAAATAGTAGCACAATTTAAAATACCAAAAGCAACAAATAAGTTAGATACAGAAAAGATGATAAAAGGCGAGATTAGTCCTACTAAAAAGCCAGATATAGATAATATTGTAAAAATAATATTAGATGCACTTAATAAATTAGCATTTAAAGACGATAACCAAATTACTAAATTATCAGTAGACAAGATATATGGAAAAGAAGATAAAGTATATATAAAAATTGCAGAATATTAAAAATAAAGGAGAAAATTATGTTTTTTTCAAAGAAAAAATATACAGTAGATAATCCAAATGTATGTTATGATGTAAAAAAAATAAAGAAAGAAGAAAAGAGAAAAAGAAAAGAAGAAAAAAATAAAAGTTCTGAAAATAATAATGAAAATGAAAAAACTAAAATAAAATTAAGTAAAAAAGCTAAAATAAGAATATGCTTAGTAATGATTGTAAGTATTATAATCTTGGGAATAATTGGTCATATAGAAATTCAAAAAGGAGAAAGAGAAGAATTATTTTCTAAATCACTTACTTCGTTTATATATGGAAAATATGATGAAGCAAATAGTAAATTAAAAGATATAAAGCCTAAAACAGATGATGAGAAATCATATATTGAATTAATAAGTATAAGTAAAAATATTTCAAGTAAAACTCGATATTTTAATGATGAGGAAATTATATTAGAATATATTGATATATTAAAACAAATGAAAGAATTAGTAAATAAAAGTGATGGTATTACAATAAAAATTTATAAAAATAAAAAACATAAAGAAATAACTATTACTGAAGTCCCTTTTAATGATGCAATTAGATATGCTGAAGATAAAATTTTAGAAATTGAAGAAAATGAAACTAATATACTAAATAAAAAGAATCCTATTACAGCTAAAATAATAGATTCAAAAATGATAGGATATTTTGTGAATATAGTTGATATAAAAGGAAATGGAGATTCATATTATAAAGATGAATAAAGAAAATATATAAAATAAAAATTAATCAGGCATAATAAAAACCTCTAACGAATACAATTAAACAAAGTATTCTTGTTGGAGGTTTTCTTTATGAAGAATATATCAATAGAAGAACGTGCTTGTAAACTTGCACGATACATTATAGATACGAAAGATACAGTAAGAGGAGCTGCTAAACAATTTGGAATTTCTAAGTCAACAGTACATAAAGATGTGAGTCAAAGACTTAAAAGTATAAACATGACACTTTATATGGAAGTACGTAAAATATTAGATGAAAATAAAGCAGTAAGACATATAAGAGGAGGGATGGCTACAAAGCTAAAATATAGCGAAAAACAAAAAAATGATAAAGTAGGATAACTAAAAAGAACTTAAATTAAGAATAAATTTCTTATTTTAAGTTCTTTTTTAAAATTATAAAAACAGTATAGCTATAAACTACACTGTTTTAAAAACTAAATATTAGTTATTTTGATTTCTTCTAGCTTCTTTTCTAGCTTTTCTGCAATCAGGACATCTTTGAGGTTCATTATCAAAACCTTTTGATGCGTAGAATTCTTGTTCACCTTCTGTAAAAACAAATTCAGCACCACAATCCTTGCAAATTAATGTTTTATCAGCCATTATATATGTTCTCCCTTCTTTAAAGATAATTTAATCTATTGATACTAATGACTCTCATTATTTTATCTATAAAGAAAGGTTCAAAAAAGTTTTCAATCGATTTAAATTAGATATTAAAAATATCTATAAGTATTATAACACAAAATAATATAAAAACAATAGATATAATAAATTATTATGTTTAAAAAAAGATATACTGGAAATAATTTATTTAGAAATATAATTTTGGAGGAATGTGTATGAATAATGAACTTGAAATTGCAGATGTAAAAGCAATAGAGGTATTAGATTCAAGAGGAAATCCAACAGTAGAAGTTATTGTAAAAACTGCTTTTGGTGATATAGGAAAGGCAATAGTTCCATCAGGTGCTTCTACTGGTAGATATGAAGCTGTTGAACTGAGAGATAAAGATGAGAATAGATATGCAGGAAAAGGAGTAAAGAAAGCAGTAGAAAACATAAATAAAGTAATAAAAAATGAAATAATCGGAATGAACGTATATAATCAAGAAAAGATAGATAAAAGATTAATAGAAATAGATGGCACAGAAAATAAAGAAAGAATGGGAGCTAATGCTATTTTAGGTGTATCTTTAGCAGTAGCAAAGGCAGCAGCGAATTCTTTAGATATGGAATTATATAGATATATTGGAGGAATAAATGCAGCTACACTTCCAATACCCATGCTTAATATACTAAATGGAGGAAAGCACGCTAGTAATAATGTAAACATACAAGAATTTATGATAGTTCCAGCGAAAGAAAAAAGTTTTTCTGAGAAAATGCAAATGTCTGTTGAAATATACAAAGAATTAAAAAGTGTATTAGAAAGTAAAAATAAACATACAGGAGTTGGAGATGAAGGTGGATTTGCTCCTGATTTAGATGGAGATGAAGAAGCTCTAAAAAGTATATTAGAAGCAATAGGAAAAGCTGGATATAGGGCAGGAGAAGATGTAAATTTAGCTTTAGATGTTGCAGCAACAGAAATGTATGAAGAAGCTAAAAAGAAGAAAGAAGATGGAAAATATTATTTTTGGAAAACAGGACAATTAAAGACAACAGATGAAATGATAGAATATTATGATGATATAACAAGAAGATACCCAATTATATCTATTGAAGATGCTTTAGCAGAGGATGATTGGGAAGCATGGGAAAAACTAACAGATTCATTAGGAAAAAAGATAAAACTTGTTGGAGATGATTTATTTGTAACTAATAAAAAAAGATTAAAGAGAGGTACAGAAAATAATATAGCAAATAGTATTCTAATAAAATTAAATCAAATAGGAACTTTAACAGAGACACTAGAGACAATAAGATATGCAAAAGAAAATGGATATGAAACTATTATTTCACATAGGTCTGGAGAAACAGAAGATACTACCATATCAGATTTAGCAGTTGCATTAAATATAGAAAAAGTAAAATTTGGTGCTCCATGTAGAACTGATAGAGTATGTAAATATAATAGACTTTTAGAATTAGAAAATTGTTTAGAAAAAAATAAATAAGAATAAAAATAATCTTAGCAAAATGCTAAGATTATTTTTTTATCACATAGTAAATATAAAAAACATATTTTATACTAGGTGATAAAAAATGGATAAAAGAAACTTAAGTAGAAATAATAAATGTCTAATTTTACATTTAGATGGAGATATAAAATATGCAAGAAAAGCAAGAGCATACTATAATAATTTAGAATTAAAAGCAGTTGTAGAAAGTATTCCTGAATTTAAACAGGCATCTATGATTACGCCATTTTTAGAAAAGTATAGACCCAATATATTAGTTACTACTGGTCATGATTTGATGCTAAAAAAAGGACAAGGATATTTTAGATTAGACAATTATAGAAATTCAAAGTATTTTGTAAAAGTAGTAAGGGAAGCGAGAAAATGGAATAGAAATGAAGAAGAATTTGCAATAATTGCAGGAGCTTGTGAAAGTTTTTTTGAAGCCATAATGTCAGAAGGAGCAAATTTTGCATCTTCACCAGGAAGGATATTAATTGACTATAAAGATCCATTAATAATTGCTAGCACAATAGCAAAAACTAGTAAAGATAAGTATATTACTCTTAAAGATATATTACCAAAGTTATCAGATGGAGAAAAAGCAATAGGGGGGACTAGAGCTAGAGGAATGTCATAAATTTTTATATTACAACATGTAATATAAATGTAAAATAAAAGTAAAAAACAATAATGTATAGTCTAAAATATTGTAATATCAACGGTTTTAAGAAAAAAACACATTATCTTATTTTTTGACAATTTTCGAGAGCGATGTTATACTGACCTTAACAAAATTGAAGTAGGTGATGTTATGATATATAAATCGGATATTAGTAGTTTAAGAAAGGATATGGAAGCCCAAATCGGACAAAAGATTATAATAAAAGAATCACCTGGCAAAAGAAGTAAACCGCTAGAAAAAGAAGCCGTTATTGAGCAAGCATACCCTAATTATTTTAGAGTAAAATTTGATGAAAATGATAGAAGAGGTTCTTATAATTATACTGATATATTTACAAAATCGGTAGAAGTACAGATATTTGATGGAGAACAATTTAAGACATTAGAACCACCAGCAATAATTTCAAAAAAGAATAGACAAGAATTTGCATAGCAAATATAAAAATTCCCAAATTAATGGGAATTTTTTTTTAATTTTATAATATACATATAATAACAAATATGCCAAGGAGGAATTGTATGGATATTATAAAAGACAAGATAAAGGTAATGGAATTATCAAATAGTACGAAAAAGGAGTTTGATATAAATCAAAGTTATATAATTCCAGATATAAAATCAGATATTATAAAAGTTACAAATACATCTGGAAATGTTTTTATTGAAAAAGAAGAAATACAAAATGATAGAATAAAGATAGAAGGAAGTATATTAGCACTTAGTTTATATCTAGATGGAGAAGGAAATAATAATAGTTTAGATTTAGAAATGCCATTTTCAGAATTTATTAATATTGATAATATTGAAAGAGAGATAACAAATGATGACTATGAAACTGAAATAATGATAAATAAATTAGAACTTAAGATTATTAATGAAAGAAAAGTTGAATTAAATGCAAATGTTATTTCAAAAGTAAGAATATATTCTGAAAATGAAGCAGATATTGTAAAAGAGATTAATGATGAAAATAATAAAATTGAAAAAAAGGAAAAAAATGTTGTACTTGAAAACTTAATAGGAAAAGGAAAAACAAGATGTTATTTAAAGGAAAATGTAAAAATAACAGATGTAGAAAAAGTAATTAATATAGTAAGTTTAAATTATTCATTAGAAAATATAGATACAAAAATTAGTTATAATAAAGTACTTGCTAAAAGTGATGTAATGTTAGAAATATTATATAGAAATGAAGAAAATAGAATAAATAGAGCGACAGCAACATTTCCAATAATGGGATTTATTGATATACAAGATGTTTCAGATAATAATGAATGCAAATTAAAAAATCAGCTTAGAAATATTAAAATGTCAATTAATAATGATAGTACACTTAATTTGGAAATGGAATTTGAATATAAATGTTATGTTTATGAACAAATAAATACAAATATAATAGATGATATGTATGGAATAAAAAAATCTTATAATTATAAAAAAAGTAAGATTCAATTAAATGATATGAGCTTAGAAAAAGTAACAACTAAGAACATAAATGAAAAAGTTTTAATAGATAATATAAATCAATTATATGATAGTAATGTTTCAGTACTAATAACAAACAAATATAATCAAGATGGATTAGATAAATATGTTGGAACGTTAGAAGTAAATTATATTTATAATACGTTTGACAGTAATAGTATAGAATCAATGATTCAAAAATTTGATTTTGACTTTGAAGTTGAAGAAAATACTGAAATACAAATAAATATATCAAGTAAGAATTTTATTATTTTACCAGATTCAAGTGTAGATAGTAAAATAGAATTAAATGTTGAAAAAGTAGCAAATGATACAAGATGTATTGAGGTTATAGATGATATAGAGGAAGTAGAAGAAGAAGCAAGAGAGAGTTATAGTATAATAATATATTTTGTACAAAAAGGTGATTCTTTGTGGAAAATTGCTAAGAAATTTAGAAGTACAGTTGAACAAATTGCAGAAATAAATGATATTGAAAATGTAGATGTAATTGATGTAGGTCAAAAGCTATATATACCAAGGGTAGCATAAATAAGATTGACTTAAAGAGAAAGTGAGAATTCTTCTTACTTTCTCTTGCTTTTTAGAAATAATATTAAAAGCTTATGGTATTTTATATATTTTTATACTATAATGTGAAAAAGATTAGGAAATATAAAAAATGAAATTAATAATAGATTCTAGAATGAGAGAAGAAGAAAAGAGATATATAAATAAATATGGTGAGATAATTGAAATTAATCCAAAATTAGATGTATATGAAGAAATATCAGGACATCCAGATATTTTCATATGCAAAATAAATGATAAAGTTATATTATCTCCAAATTTAAGAGAAGATAATTATATTAATATAGAAAATTGTGAATATGGCGAAGAATATCTTGAAAAGAAATATCCAAGTGATATAAAATATAATATATGTCAGATTGGAAATAACGTCGTTCATGATTTTAGATATACAGATGAAAGGGTTATAGAAACTATAAATAAATATAATTTAAATAAGATACAAGTAAAACAAGGTTATTCTAATTGTAGTATAAGTGTAATTAGTGAAAATGCATGTATAACATCAGATAAGCGGAATTTATAGTAAATTAAAAAAGAATGATATAGATGTCTTATATATAGATGAGAAAAACATAAAATTATTAAACTCAAAAGGCAAAGAAACAAATATGAGAGGTTTTATAGGAGGAGCTTCATGTGTAATTGAAAATAAGTTTATTTTATTTGGAGATATTGACTATTTAAAAAATAAAGATAAAATTATTACTTTTTTAAAAAAGCATAGATTAGAATTAATAGATTTTAAAAAGCTAAATGTACATGATTATGGAGGAGTAATTGTTATATAAAATAAAAAAGGAATGGTGATAAATATGGTTAATGTGGTAATAGGAGTAATAACAAAGCAAGATAAAATTTTATTAATAAAAAGAGAAAGAGGAGATTTTATAGGTCTTTGGGGAATACCAGGAGGAAAGGTCGAAGAAAGTGAGCATTTTGATACTGCAATAGAAAGAGAGATAAAAGAAGAACTTGGATTAATACTAAAATTTAATCGACTATTGGGAACTGCAACAGAGATAATGCATGATAAAGAGTCTACTACAATATTACAGATTTGTGAATTAGTAATGGATGAAAATCAAGAAATATTAAATCCAGAATTTGAATATAAGTGGTTTTCAAAAGAAGAATTTAAAAATTCTAATTGTATTATAGAAAGTGATAAAATTATGATAAATGAATTTTATTATGGTAAAACAAATAATTATTTAAAATTAGATTGTTATAAAGATAAAGAGGGAAATTACTTTTGGAGTTAACAAAAAATAAAAAGGAGAAGATTATGAAAGTAGCATTAATACAAATGGATTCAAAAGATAATAAGAGGGAAAACATAGAAAAGGCAATTAAATTTATGGATGAAGCAGTTAAAAAAGATTCAGATATTATATGTTTATCTGAAAAGTTTTTATATTGGGGAAAAGATAGAGGAGCTGAAAGTATGGACTCAGACATAATTACTAATTTTAAAGAATATGCAAAGAAAAATAATGTTAATATTATTTTAGGAAGTTTAGCTATAAAGGTTGAGGGTAGTGATAACATAACAAATACTACACTTGTAATAAATAGAAAAGGAGAAATTATACATAGATATGATAAGATTTATATGTATACAGTAGATAAAGATGATTTAAAAATAGATGAGGGAAAAGATACAATAAAAGGAAATAAATTAGGACTTGTAGAAATTGACGGAGTAAAGATAGGAATTGGAATATGTTTTGATATCAGATATCCAGAGTATTTTAAAACACTTGCATTAAATGGCGCTGAAATAATATTTTTACCAGCTAATTTTAGAAAAGCTACAGGAAAACTAGCATGGGATATATTAACAAGAGCAAGAGCAATAGAAAATCAAGCATATTTTTGTGCATGTGATCAAACAGGAGGAATAGCAGAAAAAGAAAGATGCGGAAATACACAGATAATTTCTTATGATGGTACAATTTTAACTAATATAGAAAAAGAAGAAGGAATTATAGTAGAAGATTTAGACATTGAAAGTTTAAGAACATTTAGAAAAGAATTCCCAGTACTAAAACAAATAGAAAAGTTTTAGTTAAAGAAATAATAAAAGAATAATGGAGAGATTAAATGATTAATTTAGAAGGAAAAACAGCAATAGTAACTGGTGGTAGTGATGGAATAGGAAAAGCAATTGCAAATAAATTAAATAATTTAGGTGCTAAAGTTATTATTTTTGATATAAAAAAGCCAAATGGAGATTTTGAATATTATAAAGTAGATATAACAAGAGATATAGAAATAAAAGAAGCTATTAAGAATATAGAAAAAATAGATATTTTAGTAAATAATGCAGGAGTATATTTTGAAAAATATTTAGAAGAAACAACTGATAATGATATAGATTATATGGTAGATATAAATATAAAAGGAACTTTTAAAGTCACTAGAAATATGATTGATAAATTAAAAGAAACAAAGGGTTGTATTGTAAATATTGCTTCTTGTTTAGGTTTAGTTCCAGAGTTAACATCTCCTTTATATTGTACAACAAAGGCAGGAATTATCATGTTTACAAAATGTTTAGCACAGGAATATGCAGATTTAGGAGTTAGAGTTAATTGCGTTTTACCAGGACCAATACTTACTGAATTATTAGAAAAAAGTTTTGCAAATGAAAATGATAAAAATAAGTGTGGTAACAGAATACCAATGAGAAGGATTGGAACTCCAGATGAAGTAGCAAATGTAGTAGGTTTCTTAGCAAGTGATGAATCTTCATTTGTAACAGGAGGAATATATACTGTAGATGGTGGAGTTTCAACATCTAGTATTTATTCTAAGTAAATTTTATATATTTTTATGTTAATAAAATAAGAAAGCTAACTATATTAAAGAATACTTAAGTATAGCTAGCTTTTTATACAATTAAAAAATATATATTAATAGTTGATTAAATAAAATTTATATACTAGTCATGTATATATATATAAGTCATTATTAATTATTTTAATTCATTTTTGCATTCTATACCGTCTAAGACTTCCTTAATATTTTGTAATGTATCACTTGCAATTTTATTTAATGCTTCTTTGGTAAAAAAGGCTTGATGAGAGGTAATAATTAAGTTTGGCATAGATAATAGAATTGATAAGTTTTTATCTCTTTTGTAAGAGTTTGTCATATCACGTAAGAAAAATTCATCTTCATCTTCGTATACATCTAGACCAACTCCACCAATTTTACCAGTCTCCATTTCTTTAATAAGGCTATTAGTATCAACTAATTTTCCTCTACTACAGTTAATTAAAACAACTCCATCTTTCATTTTGTTAATACTTTGCTTGTTTATAATGTTTTCTGTTTCAGGAGTCAAAGGGCAATGCAAAGAAATAATATCAGATTTTTCATACAATTCATCTAGTGATACATATTCAAATCCAATTTCTTTACTAGCTGATTCATCTTTAAATAAATCATAAGCAATAACATTAGTGCCAAATCCCTTCATAATTTGAATAAATACTTTTCCAATTTTTCCTGTACCAATAACTCCTACAGTTTTTCCATGTATATCAAATCCCATAAGTCCATCTAAAGTAAAGTTATACTTTCTAGTACGTTGATAAGATTTATATAATTTTCTAGTAATATTTAAAAGTAAAGCTACAGCGTGTTCAGCAACAGCATATGGTGAATATTGAGGAACACGAACTACCTTAATATTACCTTTATGTTCTAGATCAACGTTGTTAAACCCAGCACAACGAAGAGCTATTAACTTTATTCCATTGTTTTCTAAAATTTTTAAAGTTTGCTCATCTATTTTATCATGTACAAAAATACAAACAACATCAAATCCTTTGGTAAGAGGAGCTGTTTCAATATTTAATATAGACTTAAAATAAGTAATATTATAACCATAGTTTTTATTGTATTCATCAAATAATTTTTTATCATATTCTTTAGTATCAAAAAAAGCAATTTTAATCATAAAAATAATCTCCTTCATCTAATTTTAAAATTTATTAATATTTTATATAATATTTAAATAACTTAAAAGCAAAATAAAAGCAATAATCTAAATAGATTACCGCTTTTGCATATAAAAAACTCTTTTTATCTTTTTGAAAATTGTGGAGCTTTTCTAGCTTTCTTAAGACCATATTTCTTTCTTTCTTTCATACGAGGATCTCTTGTTAAGAATCCATTTGATTTTAGAGCTGGTTTATATTCAGAATTTGCTTCTACTAAAGCTCTAGCTATACCATGTCTTATAGCACCTGCTTGACCAGTATAACCTCCACCTTGAACTCTACAAATTATATCATATTTTGATACTGTATTAGTAGCTGTTAATGGTTGTTTTACTATAACTTTTAATATTTCTGTTCCAAAATATTCATCTAAATTAGTACCATTTACAGTTATTGTTCCATTACCTTCAGTTAATCTTACTCTAGCAATTGATTTTTTTCTTCTTCCAGTACCTGCAAAAACAATTTTTTCAGATTTCTTTGCCATATTAATTTACCTCCCATACTTCTGGTTTTTGAGCCATGTTTTCATGTTCATTACCTGCGTAAACTCTTAATTTTTTAACCATTTGTCTTCCTAACTTAGTATGAGGAAGCATACCTTTTACAGCAATCATCATAGCTTTTTCAGGAGTATTTTCCATCATTACTCTAGCTGTTGTCTCGTGCATTCCTCCAATATAACCTGAATGATGTCTATAAATTTTTTGATCTAATTTTTTTCCTGTAAGGATAGCATCTTTACAATTTAATATAATTACATGATCACCTGTATCAATATTTGGTGTATAAGTTGGTTTGTGTTTTCCACGTAATAATTTAGCAGCTTCAGTAGCAACTCTACCTAATGGTTTATTTGCTGCATCAATTATATACCATTTACTTTCTATTTCGCTTTTTTTTGCGCTATATGTAGTATTATTCATGGTAATAAATACCCTCCATTCATAAATTAATTTTATCTATATATAATTTATAAAATTACCACCGGGGAGAAGTAATTTATAAATACATATTTTTATATAATGCGTAATTATTCTAATACAAATAAAATCAAAAGTCAAGAAAATTTAATAAAATAACGGTAAAATTTGGTCTGAAAATGAGATTTAAATTGTAACAGTATATTGATGGAGAAAATAAAATATATAAAATTAATTTAAAAATTTTGAATATATTTATAATAAATACTGAAAAATTATCAGAATTTAATAAATATTTTCAAAAAAAGCTCTAAATATTGATAATTTTGTATAAAAATGGTATAATGATAAAAGTAGGAATAGAAACTAAAATAAAAAGGAAAGGATTTTATGTATAATATGAGTATTAAAAGAAAAGAAAAAAAGTTATTAATTACTGGAATACTTATTATAATATTAAGTTCATTAATATTATATATAGTATTAAATCAATCAAAAATTAATGATGTAAAAGAAATTTTCAAAAAAGAGACAGTGAAACATTTAGATGATACTGGTAAAGAATTAGATCATTTATACCTATCAGATATTTCATATAAAAGTGCAAAATCTGGACATGGAAGTATACTTATGGATAAGACAGCCTCAAATACTCAGATTACTTTGATGATTCATGGAGCATCTACTGCTTTTGAAAAAGGAATATGGGCACATGCTACATCAGAGATAATATATGATCTTACTAATTATAATGAAAAGTATACATATTTTACAACTTATTATGGTGTTTGCACAACTTCTGGAAATAGAGGAAATGGTGTTAAATTCTTTATTCAAACATCTAATGATTTAAAAACATGGACTAATGTAACAGATGAATCACCTAAAGCTATGATGAGTTCTTATGATGCTAATTTTGCTAAAATAGATATTAGAGGTGTAAAATACTTAAAATTATATGCTAATGATAATGGTTCAAATGGAAATGACCATTCTGTTTGGGCAGATGCTAAATTAATAAAAGAAGGATATAAGGAACCAGGAGAAGAATTAGTTCCAACAGTAGAAGAATTAGATAATAAAATAAAAACTAAATTTTCAACTGCAGATTTAACAAATAAAGAATATGAATTAACACTTCTTCAAAGAGAATTAATTAATAATGTTGGTCAATATGCTTTAAGAAAATTTGTATCAGAGAGTGATTTAAACAAACAAACATATACATGGTTAACAGGAAATTTAGAAAATCTTCGTTTATATATTATGGGTGGTAAACCAGATGGAGGAAGTTACTATAATTCTTTAAATGTTTTATCTCAATTATATGATAAGTATAAGAGTGATTTTGAAATTAAAACTAAAACAAAGTATGGTACTGTACTAGGTGATTTATATAAAAGAATGGCAATTACACTTTCACTTACACATTCAAGTAGAGTAGCACTATGGATGCAACCTAGTGCACCAGAAAATCAATCTAATGCAGTAACACGTTATCAAATATACAAGGACTTACATAAAAATGATAAGTTTGTTGTTTCAAGTAGACAAGATCATACAAAATGGTTTGAAGAATTAAAAGTAGAAGAAATGCGTTATGTTTTAAATAACATAATAGATGATGAAGAAATCTTATGGTTAAATGAATATACACAAAAATATATAGATGCACATCCAAATAAAGAAGAAGAATATTTACAACCACATCATTATATGAAATATATATGGCCAAATTATGGAAAAGCTGAATATCATGATGAGGCTAATAAAGAAATGTGGAGTAAAAAATATGGTAATTTTTTAGACTATGGAGTAACATTTAGACCAGGATTATATAAATTATGGATGAATTTAGACAATGGAGCTGTTTGTGGTGGTATTTCTAAAATTGGATCTAATATTCGTGCAGTTCATGGTACACCATCAGCAGTTATAGGCCAACCAGGACACGCAGCAATAATTTATTATAGAAAAGATGCACAAGGAAGAGGATATTGGTCAATAGATAATGATGTAAGTGGTTGGGCTCAATCAGAAAGAGGAGAAAGAAAGCCTCTTGGATGGGGTAATGATAGTTATGTAAAAGGATATAATGCAACTTATATAATGCTAGCACAAGAAGCCTTAAACCATTTTGATGAATATGAGAAATCAGAAAAATTAATTATATTAGCAAGTATATATAATGATAATCCTACTAAAAAAGAACAATATTTAAGAGAAGCTCTTAAAGTTCAATCTTATAATATAGATGCTTGGTGGGAACTTATAAAATTATATCAAGCAGATAAAACAAAAACAGAAGCTGAATACTTTAGTTTAGCAGAGGAAATGGCTGAGAAACTAAAAGCATTTCCACTTCCAATGTATAATCTAACTAATTTATTGAAAACTAATTTAAAAAGCCCAGAATATGCATTTGCATTTACATTACTTCAAAATCGTATTTTAACTGAAGGCAGTGTAGCAACATCAGAAACTGTAGATGTTTACCAACCAAGTATTACAAGAACTGTTGCTAAGTATTTATTAGGTCAATTAGATAAAAATCTTGCAACATTCTCATTTGATGGAGAAAATGCTGGAAAAATTATATTATCAAGTCGTTTTGATGGTTCAGGAGTACGTTGGGATTATAGTTTAGATGGAAAAAATAAATGGAAAGAAGTTTCATTTAGTGCAGATGAAGAACATAAATGGCAATTAACAAAAAATGAGATTGATAGTATTACAGCAGATACAGATATATATATTCATATAGTAGGTATGAATTATGAAGAAAAAAATATATATAAAATAGATATTACGAAACAAGCAACTCCAACATTATATAATAATGACTTAGAAAATAGAGTAATGGGTACAACAGATATAATGGAATGGCGTTTCAAAGATACAGACACATGGACATCTTATGCAAAAGAAGAACCTGATTTAACAGGAGATAAAACAGTACAAGTAAGAAAAGCACCTTCTGGAACAGGACTTGCAAGTGATATTATAACATTATCTTTTACACAAGATGATAACAATAATAAAAGAAAGTATATAAAAATTGCTCATTTATCAATACACAATGTTTCATCTGAGGCGACTTCAAATCAAGGTAATGCAGCGTTTTGTATAGATGGAAATTATAATACAAGATGGCATTCAGCTTGGAATGGAAGTGATAATAATAGATATATCACTATAAAATTAGATAAACCAGTTATGCTATCTGCCATGGAATATTTCCCTTGTGCAGGTGGTAATGGTAAAATATTACAAGCTCAAATTTTAGGAAGTATGGATGGAGAAAACTTTACTGAAATTAAAAATGTAACATGGGCAAATAATGATACAACAAAAACTATTGAATGGGAAGAACCAGTTAAGGTTCAATATATAAAATTAGTAGGAACTAGAACTTCAACAGCAGGTGGAGGAAGCTTTATTGGAGCTAGGATGTTTAACTTCTTTGAAGATGTAACAGATTCTGACAAAGAAGCACCTACTGCTGATATTCAATATGATATTACTGAATTAACAAATAAAAATGTTGTAGCAAAACTTGTAAACCCAAGTAAAGAAATAACAATAACAAATAATGGTGGAAAAGATACATATACATTCACAGAAAATGGAGAATTTACATTTGAATTTGAAGATAACTCAGGAAATAAAGGAACAGCAAAAGCAAAGGTAGACTGGATAAGAAAAACAGCTCCTACAGCAACAATATCTTATAATATAAGTAAATGGACAAATAAAGATGTAGTAGCAACTTTAAACTGCAGTGAAGAAATAACAGTAACAAATAATGATGGAAAGAAAACATATACATTCACAGAAAATGGAGAATTTGAATTTATTTATACAGATAAATTAGGGAATGAAGGAAAAGTTTTAGCAAAAGTAGTATGGATAGATAAAAAAGCACCAGTAGGAACAATAACTTATAACATTAATGATATGACAAATAAAGATGTAATAGCAACTTTAAGCTGCAATGAAGAAATAACAGTAACAAATAATGATGGAAAGAAAACATATACATTCACAGAAAATGGAGAGTTTGAATTTATTTATGTAGATAAGGCAGGAAATGAAGGAAGAACGAAAGCAAAAGTAGACTGGATTCAAAAGAATGCTCCAAAGGCAAAAGTAGAATATGATATAACAGAATTAACAAATAAAAATGTAACAGCAACTATATCAAGTGACGAAGAAATAATAATAACAAATAATAATGGAAGTAAAACATATGTATTTACAGAAAACGGAGAATTTACTTTTGAATATGAAGATAGAGTAGGAAATAAAGGAAGAATAACAGCAAAAGTAGATTGGATACAAAAAGAAGCACCAAAAGCAATGGTAACATATGACATAGAAAGTGCAACAAAAGAAAATGTAACAGCAACTTTAGAATGCACAGAAGATATCACAGTAATAAATAATGATGGAAGCAATATATATACATTTGTAGATAATGGAGAATTCGAATTTATTTATACAGATAGAGCAGGAAATGAAGGAAGAACTTTAGCAAAAGTAGATTGGATAGATAGAATAGCACCAGTAGCAAAAGTTATATATGATAATACTAAACCAACAGCAAATAATGTAATAGCAACTTTAGAATGTGACGAAGAAATAATAGTAATAAACAATGAAGGAAGTAAAACTTATACATTCACAGAAAATGGAGAATTTGAATTTATCTATGAAGATAAAGCAGGAAATGAAGGAAGAACTTTAGCTATAGTAAATTGGATAAATAAAGAATTACCAGAAGTAAAAATAAAATATGACATAGAAGAATTAACAAGAGAAAATGTAACAGCAACTTTAGAATGTGAAGAAGAAATTACAATATTAAACAATGGTGGAAGTAACACATATGTATTTACAGAAAACGGAAGCTTTGAATTCCAATATATAAGTAAAGAAGGATTAACAGGATATATAACAGCAACAGTAGATTGGATACAAAGAGAAGCACCAGAAGCAAGAGTAGAATATGATATAATAGAATTAACAAATAAAAATGTAACAGCAACTTTAGTATGCGATGAAGAAATAGAAATAGTAAACAATGATGGTAATAATAAATATGTATTTACAGAAAACGGAGAATTCGAATTTATTTATACAGATAGAGCAGGAAATGAAGGAAGAGTATTAGCTAAGGTAGATTGGATAAATAAAAAAGTAGCTATGGCAAAAGTAGAATATGATATAAAAGAGTTAACAAATAAAAATGTAATAGCAACTTTAGTATCAGATGAAGAAATAGAAGTGACAAATAATGATGGAAAAAATACATATGTATTTACAAAAAACGGAGAGTTTGAATTTGAATATATAGACAAATTAGGAAACAAAGGGACAGTACTAGCAAAAGTAAGTTGGATACAAAAAGAAGCACCAAAGGCAACAGTAAAATATGATATAAAAACAGCAACAAATAAAGAGGTAACAGCAACATTAGAATGTGAACAAGAAATAATAATAACAAATAATGTGGGAAGAAACACATATGTATTTACAGACAATGGAGAATTTGAATTTATATATTTAGATAAATTAGGAAATAGAGGAACAGCACTAGCAAAAGTAGACTGGATAGATAAGAAAGCACCAAAAGCGACAGTAAAATATGATATAAAAACAGAAACAAATAAAAAAGTAACAGCAACATTAGAATCAGAAGAAGAAATAATAATAACAAATAATGATGGAAAAAATACATATATCTTTACAGAAAATGGAGAGTTTGAATTTATATTTACAGACAAAGCAGGAAATGAAGGAAGAGCAATAGCCAAAGTAGATTGGATAGTAAAGAAAACAGATACAGATAAAGATGATGACAAGAATGATAATAAAGGTGATAAAGACGATACAGATAAAGATAATGATAAAAATGATAAAGATAGTAACCAAAACAATAACAAAGACTCAAATTCAAACAGTGATAAAAATTATGAAGAAGACAGAGAAGATACAAGTAATAAAATAAAAGTACCATTTACAGGTACATATATTAATGTAACAGCTGTTAGAATAGGACTTGGAATACTTCTAGTAGTATTAATAGGAATAGCAGTTTATATTTCAAAAAAATTAAAGAAGCATAATAATAAATAGTAAAATATAAATAAAGAGCATTAACAATGAAAAAGTTAATGCTCTTTTCGTTGTTAAAATTTAAATAAGAAAATGAGAAAAAGTATTGACAAATGCAAAAAAAAGTAGTATATTATATTAAGTTTTAAGAAGAAGTCATCCACTTCTCACCTTATCTCTAAGTTAAGGAGAAAGGTAGAAATTTAATATTAGACGTTTTATAGAAATAGATAAATATTTTATTTTAGTGTGTCTATTAAATTTATATGTGGATTGGCTTGTTTAAAAACAAGTCATTTTTTTATACAAAAAATGAAAGAGAAAGCACATAGATGTGGAGGTGTTTTATATAAAACAAGAATTACCTATTAATGGGCAAATAAAACAAAGTATTGTACAAGTAATTAGTGAAGATGGTGAAAAATTAGGAAAAATGAATACAGGTGAAGCTATTGATTTAGCTTCAAACAAAGGTTTAGATTTAGTTTTAGTTTCTCCAAATAGTGAAGTACCAGTTTGCAAAATAATGAATTATGGTAAATATAAATTTGAACAAGCTAAAAGAGAAAAAGAATCTAGGAAAAATCAAAAAGCTGTTGAAATTAAAGAAGTAAGAGTTACTCCAAATATTGGAGACCATGATTTTGAATTTAAGTGTAAAAATGCAAGAGGTTTTTTAGAATCAGGAAATAAAGTAAAATTCACTGTAAGATTTAGAGGAAGAGAACTAAATAATGTTAAAGCAGGAGAAGTAATACTAAACAAATTCGCTGAAGAACTTGAGGAAATATCAGTTATTGAAAAGAAACCTAAATTAGAAGGTAAAACAATGTTTTTAATACTAGCTAAGAAATAGAAAGGAGAATTATTATGCCAAAATTAAAAACAAATAGAGCCGCAAATAAAAGATATGGTTTTACAGGTAGCGGTAAAATAAAGAGAACAAAAGCTAATAGAAGACATTTATTAGTAAATAAAACAAAGAGACAAAAACATACAGCAAGAGTACAAGATGGAATATTAGATAATACATGTAAATCACATGTAAAAAAATTACTACCTTATGGGTAGAGAATTAGAAAAAAGGAGTTGATTAATAGATGGCAAGAGTAAAAACAGCAAGAACTACTAGAGCAAGACATAAAAAAGTAATTAAACAAGCAAAAGGTTATTATGGTGCAAAACATTATAGATTTAGAATGGCTAAACAAGCTGTTATGAAATCAGGAATGTATGCTTATGTAGGAAGAAAAGATAAAAAGAGTAATTTTAGAAAATTATGGATAATAAGAATAAATGCAGCAGCTAGAATGAATGGATTAACATATAGTAAGTTAATATCAGGACTTAAGAAAGCTAATGTTACGATAAATAGAAAAATGTTAGCTGAAATAGCTGTTAGTGATGTTAAAGCTTTTTCACAAATAGCTGAAATAGCAAAGAAAGCATAGAATTATATTATTTAAAAGACGATATTTTGATGTATCGTTTTTTTATTTTAAAATTATATATCATTTATATTACTTTTATGTTAGATAATAGACAAACATAATAATATTTGGTAATATCTAAAATGATAAAAGAATGGCAAATTACATAGGAGGAAAAAATGAACGAAACAATAAATACGATTTTGAAGCGAAGAAGCATAAGACAATATAAAAATGAGCAAATATCTGATGAAGAATTAAACACAATATTAGAATGTGGAAGTTATGCTCCAAGTGGTATGAATATGCAATCGTATGTATTTATTGCTATTCAAAATGAAGAGATTATGCATGAAATTATAGATGAGTGTATGAAATTAAGAAAGATAAGTTCAAGTCCATTTTATGGTGCACCTACTATAATATTAGTATTTGCAAATAGTGAAGTACCAACATATATTAAAGATGCTGTATCGGCCATGGAAAATATACAATTAGCAACTACGTCATTAGGATTAGGTGCTTGCTTTATTAATTGTGTACAAGATTTATTTGATACAGAAAATGGAACTCAAATAAAAGAAAAATTAGAAATATCTTCTAACTATAAATGTATAGGAGCACTTAGTTTAGGGTATATAGAAGGAGAGTATCCTGAAGCTAAACCAAGAAAAGAAAACATAATAAAAATTATAAAATAGATGTAGTTAGGGAAGAAAAAATGATAGATTTAGTAAAAGCAGAAAAAGTATTTAAGTCTTATGTAGATAAATATAATACAGAAGATCAAAAAATAGAACTAAAAATAAAACATACTTATGGAGTAGTATCTATGAGTGGATTTATTGCTAAAAAGATAGGATTAGATGAAGAAAATATAGCTCTTGCAAAATTAATAGCATTACTTCATGATATTGGAAGGTTTGAACAAGTAAAAAGGTTTGACCGTTTTATAGATACCGAAGATAAAGATAAAGACCATGCAGATTATGGAGTAGATGTATTGTTTGAAAATAATTTAATAAGAACATTTATTAAAGAAAAAAAATATGACAATATAATTTTAAAAGCAATAAAAAATCATAATAAATATGAAATAGAAGAAGGACTTTCAGAAGAAGAATTATTACATTGTAAAATTCTTAGGGATGCAGATAAAACAGATAATTTTAGAATAAGACAAGCAGAAGAATTTAAAGCGATATTAAATAATGCTACAGAAGAAATAATGGAAAATGGAAAAATATCAGATGATGTATATGAAGACTTTTTAAGTCATAAACAAATAAAATGTGAAAATAGAAAAACAGAATTAGATTATTGGGTTTCATATATAGCTTGGATTTATGATTACAACTTTGATGTTGGAATAAAATACTTAAAAGATAATGAATATGTAGAGAAACTAATAGATAGAATAAAATATAAAGATAAAGAGACACAAGATAGAATGAAAGAAATTAAAAAATGTGCAAAAAAATATTTAAGCAAAATAAAATAAATTATAGGAGAAAAAATATGAAAACTGAGTATGAAGTTAGAGTTTTGGACATTGATAAAGAGAAGTTAATAACAAAATTGGAAGAACTAAATGCGAAAAAAAAAGGAGAGTATAGCCAAAAGAGGTATATTTATGATATAATACCAAAAGATGAACATAAATGGATAAGATTAAGAACAAATGGAAAAGAAACAACATTAACTTTTAAAGATGCAACCGTTAAAAAGATTGATGGTACTAAAGAATCAGAAATAGTAGTTTCAGATTTAGAAACAACAAATGAAATATTAAACCAAATGGGATATTTTAGTAGATCATATCAAGAAAATGATAGAATTAGATATATATTAGATGATGTTGAACTTGATATAGATTCATGGCCAATGATTCCTACATACTTAGAAATAGAAGGAAAAGATGAAAAATCAGTACTAGATATGATAGAAAAATTAGGACTTAATAAGGAGAAAGTAACAGCATTAGATGTTCAAAGTGTGTATAAAGATATATATGGAATTGATATTTCAAATATGAAAGAATTAAAATTTTAAAACATAAGAAAAATATAATAAATATATTATCAAGAGTGGATGAGAGAATCGGCTTTATGACTCCACAGCAACCTGTATAAGACAAGGTGCTAATACCGACAAAGCAAAGTGCTTTGAATGATGAGTAAGAGATTTAAACCTTTGCAAAATTTAAGCAAAGGTTTTTTATATTTTTAGAAATAGTAATTTAGGAGGTAAGATATGAGAAAATTATTTACATCAGAAAGTGTAACAGAAGGACACCCAGATAAAGTATGTGATTATATATCAGATAGTATATTAGATAGTTATTTGGAAAAAGATAAAAATTCAAGAGTAGCTTGTGAAACAGTAGCAAGTAAAGGTGAAATCATTGTAACAGGAGAGATTACTTCAAATGCAGAAGTAGATATTGAGAAAATTGTAAGAAATACTTTAAAAGAGATAGGATATGATAATGAAAATACAGATATAGACTATAGAACATGCAATGTCCATATAAATATTTCTAAACAATCAAGTGATATTGCAATGGGAGTAGATAATTCACTTGAAAGTAAAAATGGTATTTCAAAACAAACAGAAGGTGCAGGAGACCAGGGAATTATGTTTGGTTTTGCATGTGATGAAACAGAGGAATTAATGCCACTTCCAATTTATTTAGCACATAAATTATCTAAAAGATTAACTACTGTTAGAAAGGAAGGAATTATTGACTATCTAAGACCAGATGGCAAAACTCAAGTAACAGTAGAGTATAAAGGAAATGTTCCTGAGAGAATAGATACAGTAGTAGTATCTACTCAACATAAAGATAATATAGAGATGAATAAATTAAGAGAAGATATAAAAAGAGAAGTTATAGATAAAGTATTACCAAGTAATTTGATAGATGATAATACAAAATATTTTATAAATCCAACTGGTAGATTTGTTATAGGAGGACCTCTAGGAGATAGTGGACTTACAGGAAGAAAAATAATAGTAGATACTTATGGAGGATATAGCCGTCATGGAGGAGGAGCTTTTTCAGGTAAAGATTCTACTAAAGTAGATAGGTCAGCATCATATATGGCAAGATTTATAGCAAAAAATATCGTAGCAAATGGATTTGCAAAAAAATGTGAGATACAACTTTCTTATGCAATAGGAGTAGCAAAACCTATTTCAATATTTGTAGATACATTTGGAACTTATACAATACCAGAAGAAGAGATAGTAAAAAAGATATATAAAATATTTGATTTAACACCAAGAGGAATCATAGATTATTTAGAATTAGATAAACCAATTTATAAGTCTACTACTAATTATGGACATTTTGGAAAAAAAGAACTTGCATGGGAAAAAGTAATAAGTATTAAATAAATATATTGACTAATAAAAACAAATGTTCTATAATATCTATAGGTGATATTATGAAAACACAAATATTACATATAGATGTTAATAATGCTTTTTTATCTTGGAGTGCAGTCAAGAGATTAAAAACAGGAGAAAAAATAGATTTACGTACTATTCCTTCTATAATAGGAGGAGATGAAAAACAGAGAAAAGGAGTTGTTCTTGCTAAAAGTAATATAGCAAAACAATTTGGTATTAGGACAGGAGAACCAATATACCAGGCAAGGAAAAAATGCCCTAGTATAGTTGTAGTTCAAGGAGAACATAATATATATAGAAAGTATTCAGATAATCTATATAAACTTTTCTGTGAGTATACTGATAAAATAGAGAGATTTTCTATTGATGAATGTTTTTTAGATATGACAGAATTTATAAAACCAAAAGAAGATATAATGAAACTAGCAATAGAAATAAAAGAGAAAGTCAAAAGAAATTTTGGTTTTACTGTAAATATTGGTATTTCAGATGATAAGATTCTAGCAAAAATGGCATCTGATTTTGAAAAACCAGATAAAATACATACTTTATTTAAAAATGAAATACAAGAGAAAATGTGGCATCTTCCAGTATCAGACCTTTTTATGGTAGGAAGTAAGTCTATTAATAAGCTTGAAAGATTAGGAATAAGAACAATAGGAGATTTAGCTAAAACAGATAAAAGAGTTCTTATGAAAACTTTTGGGAAATATGGATATATGATATGGAAATATGCAAATGGTGATAGCAATGAAAAAGTGAATTATGAGGTATCAAAACCGAAAGGCATTGGAAATAGTATAACTCTTCCTTATGACTATAATACTTTAAATGAATTATATCCAGTACTTTTAACACTTACTGAACAAGTTGCATATAGACTTAGAAAAGAAAATATGCTTGCAACAGTTGTAAATGTACAGCTTAAAAATAGTGAATTTGAATTATATTCACATCAAAAAAAATTAAATTATAGAACTAATTCATCAAAAGAAATTGGAAGTACTGCTAAAAAAGTATTAAGAGAATTATATAAAGGCGATAAAATAAGACTTATTGGTATAAGAGTAGATGGACTTTTTGAGAGGGATGATATGCAAGTATCATTTTTTGATAAAGTTCAAAATAATAATATAGATAAAACTATAGATGTTTTAAGAGAAAAATATGGATATAATGTAATAAAAAAAGCTGGTGAAATATATAATCAAAATAAGTACTAGTTTCATATAATATATTATAATCTAAAAAATAAGTAGGTGATAATATGGAACCAGATGTAATAATAAACTGTGGAAGAAAATGTAATGATAAATGTAGTTGTATAAGAATAATTATAGCTATCTTAGTTGTATTATTAGCTTTTGTTTTAGGAATAATTATACAATTTGCATTTAATATAGTTGCAGCTTTAACATTAGCATACTTTATTGCTATATTAACAGGACTTGCAATTGCTGTAATCTTACTTGCAATATATGTAGCATGTAAATGTAGAAGAAGATTATAGAAGTAAAAAAATAGTAGGGAGATAGTGTATCTTCCTACTATTTTGACTTATTTTTTTATTATTGTAAATTTAAAAATATTGTGATAAAATTTTATCATAATTAGTTTTTCTTAGAAGAAAGGATAGATAAATATGGGAAATATAATAACAGTTGTTATGGCAGCAGGAGAAGGAACAAGAATGAAAACAAATACATCAAAAGTAGTACATAAAATATATGGAAAAGAAATGGTAAATAGAGTAATAGATACAGCACAAAGAGTTGGTTCAGATGAGATTATAGCAGTAGTTGGACATAAAAGAGAATGTGTAATGAATGCTATTGGAGACAGAGCAAAATTTGTTGTTCAAGAAGAATTACTTGGAACAGGTCATGCTTTAATGCAGGCAGTACCATATCTTGAAGGAAAGAATGGAAAAGTTGTTATATTATATGGAGATGTTCCACTTATTAGAGAAGAAACAATAAGAAAATTAATAAAGTTAAGTGAAGATAATAGTGAATATGCAACTCTTATAACAGCAGTGTATGATAATCCAACAGGATATGGAAGAATTATAAGAGATATAGATGGAAGAGTTACTGAAATTGTAGAAGAAAAAGATGCAACAGATGACCAAAGAAAAATAAAAGAAATAAATTCTGGAATATATTGTTTTGATATAGAAGAATTGTTAAGTGCTATAAAAGAAATAAAACCTAATAATGCACAAGGAGAATATTACTTAACAGATGTTATAAAAATAATGAGTAATAAAGGACTAAAAACTGGAGCGATAATTGTTGAAGACAATACAGAAATATTAGGTGTAAATGATAGAATACAACTTGAACTATTAACAAGAGTATTAAGAATGAGAATAAATACAGAACATATGAAAAGCGGAGTAACAATTGAAGATTCTAATTGTACATATATATATGAAGATGTTAAAATAGGAAAAGATACAGTAATACATCCAAATACTACAATAAAATCAGGAGTTACAATAGGAGAAAATTGTGAAATTGGTCCAAATGCTTATATAGAAGAAGGATGTATTATAGAAGATAATTCAAAAATTGAAAGTTTTACTCAAATTAGAAAAACAAAAGTAAAAGAAGGTAGTGAAATAAAACCATTTTCTTTTATAGAAAATTAGTAAATTATAAAAATAAAATAAAAAAGAAAACTCTTAGATAAAAAGTATATTAAATCTAAGAGTTTTCTGCTATTACTACATACCTTGTTCACCAGGAATTATATAATCAATAATTCCATATATAAGAGCACCAATTATTGCTGCCATCCAAGATATTGAATAACCACTTACAAAGAATTGAGTTGCATATAGTACGATAACTGCTAATACAAATCCCACAAAACCTTTACCAAACGCCATAGCATGTAAACCTGTGAATTTAATTATTAAATAATCCATTGCTGTTAAAACAACTGCAGCTAATCCTAAAGCCCATATATTATTAATAGTAAAACCTGGAGTAAAAAATGCTGTTACTGCAAGAATTATAGCAGCTGCAACAAGTCTACCAATAATTTGTCCCCAAGTTCCAACTGATGAAGCGCTTTGTACATTTGAATCGTTATTACTCATTGTTTTAAACCTCCTTCTTGAATAGTAAAAATAAAAATGAATTCTAGGTTATATTTTTATTATTTACAATAAAAAATTTTTTATACAAAAAAATAATTAAAATAAATTATTTATAGAATATTATTTACAAAAATTGAAATAATATTAACAGAAATAAAAACAAAAGAAGGGAAATTATGTTATTAATTTTTATAAGAACGTTAGTTTTATATGGTATTATCTTAATAGTAAT
Organism: Clostridia bacterium; assembly: GCA_022796725.1. Classification (GTDB taxonomy): domain Bacteria; phylum Bacillota; class Clostridia; order TANB77; family CAG-508; genus UMGS1994. The sequence continues at coordinate 39,225 of JAAWJE010000017.1, forward strand.
GAGACTTATGGGAAAAAGAGAAATAGGTCAGATGCAACCATTTGAATTTACAATAGCAATTATGATATCAGATTTAGCAACAATGCCAATGGAGGATAGTGGAATTCCTATATCAAATGGAATTATACCAATACTTGGTTTATTAGTTGCACATCTGATGATTTCATATGTAAATATGAAAAGTATAAAGTCAAGAGAAATATTATGTGGTAAACCATCAATTTTAATTTATAGAGGAAAAATAGATGAAGCTATTTTATTAAAAGAAAGATTTACTATAAATGAATTACAAGAAAGACTTAGGGGAAAAGATGTAACAAATATAGCAGATGTTGAATATGCAATTTTAGAGACAAGTGGTCAAGTAAATGTTATTTTAAAGCCAGAAAAGCAGAATGTTACAATAGAGGATATGAATTTAACTAAAGAATATCAAGGAATTTCTTATGATTTAGTAATTGATGGAGTTGTAATGCAGGATAACTTAAATAAAATAAATAAGAATTATAAATGGCTTGAAAAAGAAGTTAAAAAATTTGGATATAAACCAGAAGATGCTTTAATAGTAACAATAGATGCAAATGATAATATATTTTTTCAAGAAAAAACTTTTAAGAAAAGTAAAGCCATGAAAGGATAAATAAATATGAAGAAAGAAATTATTATGTCTATAGTAATAGTAATTGTAATTATTATAGCTGATATTATAACTGGAAGAATTACTAAAAATATGGTTATAGAAATGACAAATAAATTAGAAGGTTTAAAAGAAATTATAAATAAAGAAGAAAGTAACGAAAAAGAAATATCAAATAAAATAAGAGATATAAAAAATACATGGGAAGATGAAAATAAAACATTATCATATTATATAGAACATGATGAACTTGAAAAAGTAGAAACAGAATTAAATAGTTTAATAGGACTTAGTAAAGATAGAGATATAGAAGAGGAACTTGCTACTATACAAAGGGCTGAATTTATATTAGAGCATATTTCAGAAAAGTATAAATTATCTCTTAATAATTTCTTTTAATAAATTAAGTTTGCACAAATAAGATGAAAAAGACATAAATTATTATTAAAGGATAATTTGAGAATGATAATTTATAAAGGAATGATAATAATATGGAAAAAATGATATATTTTGATTATGCTGCCACTACTCCAGTAGATGAAAATGTTTTAAGAAAGATGATACCATATTTTAGTAGTGAATTTGGAAATCCATCTTCAGTATATGATATAGGAAAATCTAATAAAGTAGCAATTAATATGGCAAGAAAGCAAATTGCAGATGCTATAAACTGTAGTTCTGAAGAGATATATTTTACAAGTTGTGGTAGTGAAAGTGATAATTTAGCGATAAAAGGAATAGCTAAAGCAAATAAAAATAGAGGAAGACATATAATTACAAGTAAAATAGAACATCCAGCAGTACTTGAAACTTGCAATAGACTAGAAAAAGAAGGGTTTAGTGTAACATATATAAATGTAGATAAAGATGGTATAATAAACTTAAATGAACTAGAAAAAGCTATAAGAAGAGATACTATTTTAATTAGTGTTATGTATGCAAATAACGAAATTGGTACAATACAACCAATTGATGAAATAGGAAGAATTGCAAGAAGTAGAAATATAATTTTTCATACAGATAGTGTTCAAGCAATTGGAAATATAAAGATAGATGTAAATAAATCTAATATAGATAGTTTATCAATGTCAGCTCATAAATTTTATGGACCTAAAGGAATGGGAGCTCTTTATGTAAGAAAAGGAATAAATTTTCAGAGGCAACAAGATGGTGGTCATCAAGAAAGAGAAAAAAGAGCAGGTACTGAGAATGTTGCAGGTATAGTAGGAATGGGAGAAGCAATAGAAATAGCAAATAGAGAACTTAAAGGGCATAATAATAATATAAAATATTTAAGAGATTTATATATAAAGGCTATAGTAAATAGAATAGATGATATTCATATAAATGGTAGTTTAGAAAATAGACTTCCAGGAAATGCTAATATTTCTTTTTTAGGAATAAAAGGTGCAAAAATGGTAGAATTATTAAATCAAAAAGGAATATGTGCATCAAGTGGTTCTGCTTGTAGTGCTGGACTCATAAAACCTTCATCAGTAATTTTAAATACTGGAGCCAGTATTCAAGTGGCAGATAGTGCACTTAGGACTACTTTTGGAAAATATAATACTATTACAGATGTTAGATATTTAGTAGATTCAATTGATGAAATAGTAAAAAAATATAGATAAAAAATAAAATCCAGTATGACTACTGGATTTTTATATGTAATAAATTATTCATTTATTCATCTTTTTTTATTTGAGTTTTTCCTTTTTTCTTATCATCAGTTACCACATCTTTTAGAGCACCTAAACTTCCTAAAGCTGATGTAGCTTCGAAAGGAATAAATATTTTATTTGCATCTCCTTTTGCAACTTCTTGTAGTGCTTCTAAAGATTTTAATTGTACTAATTTATCATCTGGGTTTGAATCTTTTATTGCATCATATACTAATTGTATTTCTTTAGCTTTAGCTTCAGCTACTTGTTTTATAGCATCAGCTTCACCAGTTGCTTTTCTTATTGTTGATTCTTTTTGAGCTTCAGCATCTAGTATAGCTGCCTCTTTTCTACCTTCAGCAAGAGTGATTGCAGACTGTCTTTTTCCTTCAGCTTCAAGAATTAAAGCTCTTTTATTTCTTTCAGCATTCATTTGTTTTTCCATTGCATCTCGTATATCTGCTGGAGGAGTGATATCTTTAATTTCAACACGATCAACTTTACATCCCCATTGGTCTGTTGCTTCACTTAATATAATTCTTAATCTATCATTAATCATATCTCTTGAACTAAATGTTTCATCAAGTTCCATTTTACCAACAATATCACGAATAGTTGTTATTGCTAAATATTCAATACCTTTTTTTAGTGATTGAATTTCATAAACTGCCTTTGCAGGTTCTATTATTTTATAAAATACAACTGTATCTATTGTAATTGTTACATTATCAGATGTAATAACACTTTGAGGTGGTATATCCATAGTTTGTTGTTTTAAGCTTACAACTGATCTAACTTTATCAATAAATGGAATTATGATTGTAAGACCAGCCTCAGCAACTTTATGAAATTTACCTAGTCTTTCTATAATATATACTTCTGATTGCTTAACTACTTTAATTGTATGATATGCTACAAAACATATAGCTACTATAAATAATACAAATATTAAGAATCCTCCCATAATTTTTTCCTCCTACAATTTATATATATTAGAATAATTGTTTATAAAATCTACATTACATTACTATTATAACACAAAAATAGCTTAAAATAAAGAGAATTTTTGAAAAAATAGAAATTTTATGTAAATTATAATAAAATTTACCAAGTATTTTACAATTAGTTTAAATATTGATAAAAAATTCAAAATTATATTTGTTAAAGTAATGTTTTATGATATACTGTTTTTGAAAATAAAATTAAATAGAGGTATAAAAAGTGGATAAAAGAATAAATAGCAGAGATAAGAAAAAAAATGCTACTGTAATAAATAAAGGTTTATTAAGGCAAATGAAAAGAATAGTAATTGTTTTAGTATATTTAATTATAGTATGTATAATACTTAATTATGCAAAAAACTTTATTAAGAGTGATAAAAAATTAAGAATATTAATAAATAGTAATGATATTACTTTGAAATATGAAGCATTTGTAAAAAATGATGCTTTATATATGTCAGTAGATGATATAGATAAATATTTTGGAGCTAATACTTATTCAGAAAAAGATGAAGATGGTAAAGATACTGTTATTTCAATGTCTGGAAATAAAATTTTAAGACTTACAGATGGTGAAAAAATATATGAAATAAATAATACTACTCAAAGTATAAATCATAATTTTGAAAATAAAAATGGTGTTTATTATTTACCTGTTTCAGAAATAATGGCTACATATAATATTGATATAGAAGAATGTGATAATAAGGTTGTAAATATAGAATTATTAAATACTGAGAAGAAAGTAGCAAAATCAACCAAAAGAATAAAAGTGAAATTTAAGGAAACAACTTTTTCTAAAACAATAGATAAAATTAGAAAAAATGAAGAAGTTACAATAGTACAAGAAGGTAAAAAATGGACAAAGATAATGGCAAATGGTGGATACTTAGGATATGTAAAGACAAAATATTTAAAAGAACCAAGAGTTATTCGTGAAGTATTTGATGATGGAATTACAAGTGAAATAAAAGAAAAAGATAATGTATTAGAGCTTACAAATGATTACATAAAGGAAAGTATAGATACTATTACTAAAAGTTATGATAAAAGAAAAGACTTTATATTAAAAGTTGTAGATACAGCAGTAAAAAAGAAATTAAATGCAGTTAAAGTTAATTTTAATGGAGTAAAAAATAAAGAAAACTATTATAGATTTTTAACAGAACTTAGACCATATTTAAATGAATATTCAATATCTTTAATTGCAGTAAAAAATGATGAATTAAGTGAAGAAAGATTAAAAAATATAGTAAATGAAATAAAATAAAAAAGTATATGAGAGGAGTAAATATGATGGATGAAGAAGAGAAAAAAGTAGAAGTAGAAGAAATAGTGTTAGAAGAAGAAACGCAAGAAAAAGAGAAAATGCATATAATATTGAAAATTTTACTAATATTAATGTTATTATCAATTGTAGCTGTTGTAGGGGCATATTTTTGGTATACATCATCATTAGAAGCGGTAAATGAAAACAATAAAGAAATAAAGACAGTAAAAATAGAGTCAGGAAAAGGTACAGTAGGTATTGCTCAAATATTAAAAGAAAATAACTTAATAAAAAGTGATTTAAGTTTTAAAATTTATTGCAAAATAAATAATATAACCAAGCTTCAGGCAGGTGAATATGAACTTGATTCTACTATGAGTGTAGAACAAATTATAAAGAAAATGGAAGCAGGAGAAATAGTAAAAAAAGAAATAAAAATAATGTTTCCAGAAGGAAAGAATATTAGAAAAATAGCAAAGATTATAGGGGACAATACAAATAATACATATAAAGAAGCTATGGATATACTTGAAAGTAAAACTTATGCTAAAGAAATGATTAAAAAATATTGGTTTTTAACAGATGAAATATTAGATTCAAATATTTATTATCCACTTGAAGGTTATTTATACCCTAACACATATACTTTTAAAAGTGCAGATGTTAAAGTAGAAGAAATTATAGAAAAAATGTTAAATCAAACAGATAAAGTTTTATCAAAATATCAGATGGAAATAAGTTCAAAAGGATATACTGTTCATAAATTTTTAAGTTTAGTTTCAGTTGTAGAAAATGAAGGTACGAATACAGTAGATAGACAAGGAATAGCAGGTGTATTTTCAAATAGAATACAAAAGGGAATGGCACTTCAAAGTGATGTTACAACATATTATGCTTTTAAAATAGATATGGGAGAAAGAGATTTAACAGCAAAAGAATTAAATACATTTAATAAATATAATACTAGAGGACCTAAAATGGAGGGAGAAATTCCAGTAGGGCCAATTTCAAATGTAAGTGAGTCTTCAATAGAGGCTACTTTAAATCCAACAAATATAGATGCTCTTTTCTTTGTAGCTGATAAAAATGGAAAAGTATATTTTACAAAAACAAATGAAGAACATGAACAAATAAAAAATAAATTAAAAGAAGATGGATTATGGTACACGTATAATTAAAAATATTATATAAAAAAGCAAAAGATTATTTAAAATCTTTTGCTTTTTTTGTGTAGAAAAACTAAGAATTATTTGTTACTTTTTTTAAAGAAAGTAACAATAGTCGAAGATGATTATTTACTACGGAAAGTTAGATATTAAAAGTAAAATAAGTTATTGACAAAAGAATATGATATTAACTATAATATTGACAAAACTATGTGAAGGAGAGTGAATGTATGAAATCAATTAGTACAAAAAGAATTACTTTAGTCGTTGTACTTTCTATGATTATTTTGTTGTCATTATCTCAAAGTGTATTTGCAGCTAGTAAATCTGTATCAAAAGTAAAAAACGTAAAAGTAAAGACGAAAACAACATCAAGTATTACAGTAAAATGGAAGAGAAATCCTTACGTAACAGGATACAGAGTATATATGAAAAAACGGAAAAAATTCAAAATATACTAGAATAGTAACAATAAAGAATAGAAATATAACATCATATAAGAAGAGAGGATTAAAAGAAGGTAAGAAATATTACTTTAAGGTAAGAGCATATAGACAAACTAGAAACTCTAAAAAATTTGGAGCATATTCAAAAGTTATAAAAGCTCAAACTAAAAAAAGACTTTCAAAACTTAAGTTAAGTGTAAATACATCTTCAAAGAAATATACTAGAAAAGCTATAAAAACAAAAGTATCAATAAAAGATGGTAAAAAGACATTAAAATATAAAAAAGATTATACTGTAAGTTATAAAAATAATGTTAATCCAGGAACAGCAACAGTAATTATTAAAGGAAAAGGCAATTATACAGGAACAATTAAAAAGAAATTTAAAATAGTAGTAGGAAAAATAAGTAATTTAAAGGTAAAAAGCCAATCATCATCTGATGTAACTTTAGGATGGAATAGAGATCCAGTTGTAACAGGATATGAAGTATATATGGCAACTAGTAAAGGCGGAAAATATAGTAGAATATCAACAATTACTAGAAATAGTGTAACATCATATAAAAAGACAAAACTAACAAAAAATAAAACATATTATTTTAAAGTAAGAGCATATAAAATAGTAAAAGGAAAAAAGAAATATGGCGCATATTCAAATATTGTAAGTGCAACACCAAAAGAAAATGCAGTAGGAAACTTAAATATTATGCAAAGTATGATAAAAAATAATACTTTAACAGTTGAAAATAAAACTTACTTAAATGTTACAATTTCACAAGATGTAAAAGAAGATTCACAAATTAACTTAAATAATATTACTATAAAAGGAAAATTAACTTTAAATGAACCAAAAAGATATAGATTAAATATTACAAATACAAATTTAAGCAATATGGAAGTAGTAAAAGTAGCTACAAAGGCATATAATGCAGCAAATGTATATAATCAAATAATTGATGGTCCAACTGTTAATTTTGAAAATTGTAGCAATATGAAAAAAATAGATATTAATGGAAATATTGAAATTAATGGTGCAAATACAGCAGAAACAATAAATATTAATTCTGGAAGCGAAATATCATTAGGTATTCCTTCTAATGAAGTTATTGTAAATTCAAATCCAGTAGACTCAGTGATAGCAATTAATAAAGATGTTAAGAATATTGTTAATAAAAAAGATAATGTTAATTTTATGATTAATTCTAATATTAATGATATAACAAACAATGGAAAAAATAGCAAAATAATGATATCTACTGATAAAAAAGTAAGCAATTTAGCAAATAATGCTGAAAATACATTTATTTCTGGAAAAGGAAGTATTGAGAAATTAACAATTTCAGAAAATGCAAAAAATACAAAAGTTTTTGTTAAAACTACAACTCAGCCAGTAGTAGAAGCAGATGATACTTTTATATTAGAAGAAAAAGACTTTGCTATACAATCAGTAGAGCCAAAAAGTCAAGGAAATGTTACATTTACTTTAAACAAACCAACTTCAAAAAAATTAACTCTTGCAGATGTTTCTATATATTGTGGAAGAGGAAGTGAAACAGCTATCTTTTCTATTGAAAGTAAAGATAATAAGACATATAATTTAACAACATCATATTATAAAGATGGTATATTTGGTTTATATGTAACATTACCAAATGGAAATATTATAAGTAAAGATTTTAAATGTGAATATTCAAATCCAACAGTTAATAAATCAGTAGTAATAAGAACAGCAAAAGACAAAGCAGAATTAGAATTATATGGTGTTGATGAAGGTGGATATTTATATTATGTTTTAGAAGCTCCAGGTGCACAAAATATAAATCAAGCTCATATTAAAGCAAAAGGAACAAAAGTACAAGTAAAAACAGAATATAATAAAATTAATATATCTGGTTTACAAGAAGGTAAATCTTATGAATTATATTATGTAATAGAAGGATTTTATAAAAATACTTCTAGTGTAAAAGGACCAATTGAAGTACCAAGTAAAGTACAAGAAGTTGATAAAAGTGATATTTTTATAGAATATGCAGCAGAAGAAAGTTGTAATACATTTGTAATTAGATTAAATAAAGTACCTGAAAAGAAACTTGTTTTATCAGATTTTAGTATTAAATGTCCAACTCAATCAAAATTAACAATATCAGGTGCAAAATTTACAACAAGTGTAGATAGATTAACTTATTATTTAAAAGTTCCAGATAATTATGGGCATAAAGATAATAAATATACAGTTGAAGTAAATGTTGGAAGTAAAAAAATAAATAAATCTTTTGTTTCACATTTTGACCCTCCAGCAATTACTGGTGAAAAAATAACTAGAACTGGTAAAAATGAAGCTAAATTAACATTTAATTCTGATGAGCCAGGAAAGATGTATTATGGTGTTTATGAGTGGAATAGAGGAATATATGTAGGAGATTCTACAACTCCACTTGCAGAAAATGTACTAAAAGCAGTAGCAAATGGAACATTAGCAAAAGAACCACTTAAAGGAAAAGAAAAGGTTCTTGTAGCAGGACCAAATGATTTAACTGTTGATTTAAGCAATATAGAAATAACAAGAACAACAAGAATATGGGTATTATTTGTTGATAATGCAGGAAATTATAGAAATGGTTTTGTTTCACATTTTGGAAGTATTCCAGAATATGTAGGCGGAGGAGAAGAAGAAAATAAAAGTACATTAAAGATTACATCAGTTGATGTTACTAACAAAAGTATTAAAATTAATTTTAATGAGGAAATAGGTTATATGGGAAATTCTGATATAGAATTACAAGGAAGTGGTCTTCCAGCTAAGATAACTTATAGTACTTCTTTAGAATCTAAGAGTGCATATATTGAATTATTAAACTGTACATTATCAGCAGGAAAATATAAAATAATAATAACACCAACAGATTCAAAGGATAATGTTGTTACATTAGAATATGAATTTGAGATAAAATAGAAATGTAGGAAATACTCACTAAAAAGTGGGTATTTCTTTTTTTCAAAATAAAAGTGGTGTCAAAAAGATGTAAAATACATTAAAAAATGATATCAAAAAAGTGTAAAAGATATTTGAAAGTGGTATTAAAAAAATGCAAAATAAAATATTAATACTCCTAATAAAAGTTTATGCAATAAATAAACTCATAGTGTTTGACAAAAGAGAAAAATCTATATATAATAAAAATAGAAAATGAGAATAAGCAGAGTGTGTTGTCCGAATAAAACTTAAATAACCGTTTACTCGACCAAAAGCAGAACGGTTATTTTTTATTGCCTATGTAGTAAAAAACAGATGATGATTAACAAGGCAATATTTATGATAGTTACTCCTACTAATCCATAGAGAAGTAGGTATGTAATAGTTGTTATTGATGTTTCTACCATATTAACCACCCCCATATATCAATCTCACAAACTAAGTTGTGGAGGGTTATGTATAATCTAAGATGTAAAAGGTGGCAACACACTCTGCTTATTCTCATTTTCTATGATTATAACTATACAACTTTATTATAAGAAATACAAGCGAACATTCAAAGATTATTTTTATTAATTATAAAAAAGAAAAGAATAGTAAAATATTTAAGAAAGTAATGTATGAATAATATCAATAGTGATATTTTCTATAAACAGTTTTCTAAAAGGTAACTTGTATAAATATTGACAATTAGGTAAAAATAGTTTAAAATATTAAATTAGCTGAATAAATTAATAAGTACAGCTAATTTAAAAAGTTAAATTGATTTGCTATGAAGATGAAAAGTAATAGACAATATTATTTTATAGAGAATAAATGCCAAGGCTGAAAGCATTTTAAATAATACTATTATGAAACACATTGGAGCAAAGATTATAAGGTGGGAATATATTTCCAAATAGGGTGGTACCGCGGAGGAATAATCTTTCGTCCCTTTTATAGGGATGAAAGATTTTTTGTTTTCATTCCAAATGAATAAAAAGGAGAGATGAAAAATGAATGAGTACAGAGATTATACATGTGGAGAGTTAAGAGAAAAACATGTAGGACAGCATATTAAACTTGCTGGTTGGGTTCAGACAATAAGAGATTTAGGAGGAGTAATATTTATTGATTTAAGAGACCAATATGGAATTACTCAAATAGTTGCATCTGGAAATCAGGAATTAGTTGACTTTGCAACAAAAATACCAATAGAGTCAACAATATCAGTAGAAGGAACAGTAAGATTAAGAGATGAAGAAACAATAAACAGAAATATTGAAACAGGAACGGTAGAATTATTTGCAGAAGAATTTAAAATATTAGGAAAAAGAACAAAGCAATTGCCATTTGAAATTGAAACAAGTAGAGAAGTTAGAGAAGATTTAAGATTGCAGTATAGATATTTAGATTTAAGAAATCCAAAATGCAGAGATAATATAATTTTAAGAGCAAAAATAATTCAATTTTTAAGAAATGAAATGATAAAAAGAGGATTCTTGGAAGTACAAACTCCAATACTTACAAGTTCATCTCCAGAAGGGGCGAGAGATTATCTAGTTCCTAGCAGAATATATCCAGGAAAATTTTATGCACTTCCACAGGCACCACAACAATTTAAACAATTATTAATGGTATCTGGAATAGACAAATA
>JAAWJE010000030.1 GCA_022796725.1 Clostridia bacterium
ATAAAGAAAATTATAATGAAATAAATAAAATATATTTAAAACCAAATGATATTTATTATATTACTTTTACACCTTTAGGAATTCCTGTACTTCCTGATGTAAAAATAATATAATAAATATCATTTGGTTTTAAATATATTTTATTTATTTCATTATAATTTTCTTTATTCATTATTTCATAGATTTTTTCTTTTGTAACATTTTTTCCAATAATTAATAATGGATTTACTTGTTTTATGATTTGTTCTATTCTATCACTTGGCATACTATCATCTATTGGAACATAAGTCATTCCAGCTAAAGAACAGGCTATAAAAGTTGCTTTCATATATACTTCTTTGTGTCCATATACAACAACAGGCCTTTTTTCTTTATTCTCTTTTAATAAAAAATCATATATATTGCATACAAATTTATATAGTTGTTTATAAGAATAACTTTCATTATTTACTGTATATGCTTTATTATTAGATTTTTCTTTTAATATTTCTAGTATATCATCTAAAATCATATTTACACCTTAATTTCTTCTTTTGGTATTAAATCATAATCATACATAACTTTTGAATGATTATTTAATATCAATTCTTTTTTTATTTCCTTATTTGTTTTTTTATCTATAATTATTCTATATACTTTACTATTTCTATAAAAAATTCCATCTTCTTCTTTTGCATAATGATTGTCTTCTTCAACAATTTTATATTTATTATTTAACTTAACTGTACTTCTAATTTCTCCATAAAGAAATGTTTCATCTAACCATACTCTTATTTGAATTGGATATTCAGTAGTATTCTTAAATCTATAATCTAAAGCTTTATAACTTATTGATGTTCCTGTTCCAAATGGTACTCTTCTTTTTACATCTGGAAATAAAGCATCAGAGTGATGATGTAATTCTGTAACTGTAAGTGGTGTATGTAATACAAGCCAATGAATCATATTAGCCATTTGGCATAATCCTCCACCAACACCTTTTTTCATTTGACTATTACTAATAACTAAACCTTCTAAATAACCTTTTCTTTTTGTAGCATTTCCTACTAAATTCCAAAAAGAAAACTCTTCTCCTGGATTTACTATAATTCCATCTATCTTTTTACTTGCTAATTGTAAGTTTTTAATTTTATTTTTTTGCAGTTGCATATCTACTCCATTTAGTTTTCTAAGTAGAACTTTTGTATCACCTTTCCAAATATATTCGAATGTTTCTTTATTGCTTTTCTTTTTAGCAAACTTCTTTCTGTTTTTTAAATCTATTAAATCTTTCTTTTTAGCTTCTTTAAATAATGATATTTTATAAGCTGTTTTTCCATATTCACAAAATAATTTTCTTTTCTTTTCCATTTTATCTCATTCCTTTACATTTGTTTATAATATTTGACATTTTTATTATAGCATTACATTTTTTATATTGCAACAAAAATGTAGTCACATTTTGGCAGTATTTTTATTTTCATTTTTTGGTACAATATATAAAATAAATACTTTTGAGGTGAAACAAATTGGATAATAAAAAAAATGAAGATAAATTTGTAATAAAAAAAGAAAAGAATACTAATAGAAGAATTATTATTAGAACAACTGATGAAATGGCTGATGAAATTTTCAGTATTGCTAAAGAAAATGGAGTTAGTGTTAATAACTTACTTATTAGTTGTATTAAATATGCTCTTGAGCATAGATAATTTTTTATTCACATGCAATATTTGAGATATGTAATTAACATATCTCTTTTTTTGTTTTTCATTAAAAAAAATAAACAACTTTCAAGTTTTTTGAAAGTTGTTTATAATATGGCTGGGCTGGCTAGATTCGAACTAGCGCATGCCAGAGTCAAAGTCTGGTGCCTTACCGCTTGGCTACAGCCCAATATAATGGGGTGGAAAATGGGACTCGAACCCATGGTCTCCAGTGCCACAAACTGGCGCGTTAACCAACTACGCTATATCCACCATTTAAACGCTCTTATATTTTAATATTTATTTTTTAGTTTGTCAACTGTTTTTAAATAAAAATAAAGGAATTTTAAATTCCTTTATTTTTATTTAACTTCATCTGCTTTTATTATTAACCTTTTATCTGTTTTTGATGCATCATCTGTACAAGTTGATAAGATTACACATCTTTTACCTGAATTATCTGCTTTATAAAAACTTGCATCTGTTGATTTAGTTTCAAATTTATCATTAATTTTATATTTTCTTTCTGTTCCTGTTAAATCTTTAATATAAATTATATCACCTTTTTTTAATTTATCATTTTTAGAGAAAAATAAATTATTTCTATAATTGTGACCAATTATTACTGTATTTCCAGGTTGATTTAATCCATTTGTTGTATATAATTTAGCTACTGCATTTTCTAATGTTTGTTTTGTTACATCATCTAATATTGGTTGTTTTAAACTTATAGCTGGAATTCTTATTGTACCAATAACTTCACTTCCTGCCATTACTATCTTTTTTGATGAGTTACCTCTTTTTGATGATGAACTTGAGTCTTGGTCTTTACCTTCACCAATTCCTACAACATTTCCTTCTGCATTATTACCATCTGATGAAGAATCATCTGCAGTAGATATTGTTGGATGTGCAGTATCAAATTGCTCAACAATACTATCTGACGCTTTCTCTTTACTTTTCTCTGAAACTATTTCATATCCAAAATAACCTATAATAGCAACTATTGCTACTATAACAATTACTAATAATACTGTTAGAACACTACCATATTTAGAATTAAACATTGGCTTTTACCTCCATTACTACATATATATTTATTATAACATATGCTTAATCATATTTCTACTTTTATATAATTTTTGTACCTAACTTTTTTCCTGCTAATATATGGAAATGTAAATGCTTAACTTCTTGTCCCGCATCTTCTCCACAATTCATAATTACCCTAAATCCGCTTTTATCTATTTTTTCTTTTTTGGCTATTTCATTAATAACACCAAAAATTCTTCCTATTAAATTTTCATCATTTTTATTTAACTCTACTAATGAAGAAATATGCTTTTTAGGAATAACTAATATATGAATTGGTGCTTGTGGATTTATATCATTAAATGCAACTATTTCTTCATCTTCATATATAAAATTTGTAGGAACCTCCTTGTTCACTATTTTGCAAAAAATACAATCTGACATTCTATACCTCCTAAAAATTATAATAAAACTGCTTTTATTCTTCTTACACCTGCTGAAGAAGCTTCTTCTTTTTTAATTTTAAAAGTTCCTAATTCTGATGTATTTTTAACATGTGGTCCTCCACATATTTCTTTGCTAAAATCTCCAATTGTATAAACTTTAACAGAATTTCCATATTTATTCTCAAATAGACCCATAGCTCCACTATTCTTAGCTTCTTCTAATGTCATTTCTTCACAAGTTACTTCTAAACCTCTTTGTATTTGTTCATTTACTATTTCTTCTACCTTTTTTAATTCTTCTGGTGTAACTTTTTGTGGATTAGAAAAATCAAATCTTAATCTTTCAGAAGTTATATTAGAGCCTTTTTGAGTAGCGTGTTCTCCTAGTACAATTTGAAGAGCTTTATGCAAAAGATGTGTTGCAGTGTGATATTTAATTGTCATTTCATTTTGCTCTGCAAGTCCACCTTTAAACTTATTCTCATTTGCCATTCTTGATTTTTCTTGATGTTCTTTAAATAATTTATCAAAATCTTTTACATCTACTTCAATATTATGCTCTTTTGCAAGTTCTTCTGTCATTTCTTGTGGAAAACCATAAGTTTCATATAAATTAAATACTACATCTACTGGTATAACTTTTTGGTTATTTTTTATTGCTATATTAACTGCTTTTTCAAATTCTTTCTCACCATTTTGTAATGTTCTAATAAATTTATTTTTCTCTTCTATTATTACGTTTTTTATAATTTCTTTATTTTCAGTCAATTCTGGATACATTTCTTTTAATGATTCTACTGATATATCTATTAATTTTGGTAATTCATTTAAATCTATTCCTAATTTATTTATATGTCTAGTCATTCTTCTTATTAATCTTCTTAAAATATATCCTCTATCTGTATTACTTGGTCTTCCACCATCCTGAATAATCATCATACTAGCTCTTAAATGTTCTGCTACAATCCTTCTACTACTAATAATATCATTTTTTTGCATTTTTTCTAATTCTTCCATTACTTTAGAAAATAACTCTGTTTCAAATGGAGTTTTTTTACCTTGCAGAAGCATTGCCATTCTTTCAAGTCCAAGTCCAGTATCAACATTTTTTTGTTTTAATTTTGAATATGTACCATCTGAATTTTTAAAATACTCCATAAATACATTATTCCATATTTCAACATATTTTCCACAATCACATGATGGATTACAACTTTCAGAACATTTTTCTTTTCCTGTATCATAAAATATTTCTGTATCAGGTCCACATGGTCCTTCTTCTCCAGCTATCCACCAATTATCGTCTTTTCCAAAAAAATATATTTTATCATCTGGTATTCCAGCTTTTCTCCATTGCTCTGCTGATTCTTCATCTCTTACAGCATCGTCATCACCTTTAAAGCAAGTAACTGATAATTTTTCTACTGGTATATTTAATTCTTTTGTTAAAAATTCAAAACTCATTTTAATAGATTCTTCTTTAAAATAATCTCCTAAAGACCAATTGCCAAGCATTTCAAAATATGTTAAATGTCTATTATCTCCGACTTCATCTATATCTACTGTTCTTAAACATTTTTGATAATCTGTTAATCTAGTTCCTTCTGGATGTTTTTCTCCTAGTAAATAAGGAACTAAAGGTTGCATCCCAGCAGTTGTAAAAAGAACAGAAGGATCATTTTCTGGTATTAGTGATGCACTTGGAATTATTTTATGATTATTTTTCTCAAAAAATCTTAAGTATTTATTTCTTATTTCTATTGCTTTCATTTAAAATTCCTCTTTTCAAAGTATACTATATTGTAAAATTATATTATAACCCCTAAAAAAAATCAATAGCAAATACTATAAGTATTCGCTATTTTATTATTATTCTATATTTTTTCTTCTTTATCTTTTATATTTCTTATTTTTCCTTCTATAAATGCTGATATTCCTAAATACACTAAAACATCTGTTATTTCTTTTGTTCCCATACACATATAAACAATATTATTTATATTGCTTTCCTTTGCTCTTTGAGTTTCTCTTAAATCAGCTTCAGTATTATCCCCATTAATTACAGTTTGTTTTAATTTACTAAGTTCAATATTTCTATAATCATTAATATAACTTTTATTTATGTTAGAAAATGCTATAAAATCTGCTATCATAACAAACAATGCTATAATTCCTAAAACTACTCTTATTGTTTTAATTAAAGTAACTTTTTTCTCTTCTGTTAATCTTGCTTTTTCTATTGATCTTGCAGAAGCTATTATATGTAGAATTACTGTACTTAAAATAAATATTAGTATAAGTAATGTAGTTGTTTGAGAAGGATAATCTAATCCTACTTTATTTATTATTGACATATCTATTAAAAAAGTTATAACTCCAATTATAGTTCCAAAAAATATAAAATTTGATATATATTTACCTAAAATTCTTCTTGTATCATTCATATTACTTTCCTCTTTTTCTTTTGTTTATTCTTAATAATTTTATATATATTTTTTATTAGTGTCAATATTTAAAACATAAAAAAAGACAAATATTACTACTATATTTGTAAATATTTGTCTAAATATTATCCATATTTATATCTCCAATTGACTACCTAGTATTCCAGCTGCTGACTGAACAACTTTAAGTTCAATGTCTGACATTTTTTTATTTGGCTCTTTTGATATTAATACAACACTTCCGACAACATCGCCATCTGCAACAATAGGGTAAACTACTTGCGAATTATAAATTCTTTCTTTTTTCTCATTTTTAGTAATTGGAATTGCAATTTCATTATTGTCTTTACTTGTATATATTTCTTTATTTTCCATAACTTCTTCTAATTCTTTACTTACATTTTGTTCTAATAAATCCTTTTTTAATCCTCCAGATACTGCTATTACACTGTCTTTATCAGTTATACATGCTATATGACCTGTTGTTTTAGAAAGAGTTTCTGCATAATTTGTAGCAAATTCGTTAAGTTCTCCTATTGGAGAATATTTTTTTAATATTATTTCTCCATCTTTATCCGTATATATCTCTAGAGGTGAGCCTTCTCCTATTCTTAAAGTTCTTCTTATTTCCTTTGGTATTACAACACGTCCTAAATCATCAATTCTTCTAACTACACCTGTTGCTTTCATTTTGCTCCTCCTTTTTATTATTTTATATTACTATTATTTCAAAAAGGAGAAATTTTATACATTTTAATTATTTTGATTTTCTTCTTTATTATTTCCAAATAATGTTGGTTTATATAAATCAATAACAATTCCTAAATCTTTATAAAATTCTTTAAGCATTACTATTTTTATGTTAGTAGATTTTCCTTTGCAATAGTCTTCTAATACTTTCTTTAATTGTTTCATAAAATTATATTCATCTTGAAGTTTAGGTGCATATCTTTTTGCTCTATCTATTAAAAGTTCTTTTATTCTTACAATATCTTCATTACTTGCACAAGTTATTCTTTGGAACATTCTATAAGCATCATAATATTTAAATATTGGAAAATCCATACATTCATTATCAAATCTATCATAAAATAATTCCATTTTTATAGGTATGCACTTAAATATCTCATCAGCTTTTTGTCTATTCATCTTTTCTTCTAATCTCATATTTAATTGCATAAAGTAATTTATTATTTCTTCTACATCTTGAACTCCTGAACTATCAATTCCTATTCTAGATAATTCTTCTTCTACATTATCACAATACTTAGATGTTCTATATGAAATATCCATTCCACCAATAAATATCTGTTTTATTTCTTTAATATCTTTTTTTACAAGTCCTCTTCTTATAAAATAACTAAAATATGCAAACAATTTTGTTATTTCTATTAATTTTAATTTACCACTTTTTACATATTCTAATACTTCTTCTATAATAACTGGAAATTGTTCATCACTTATTTTCCAATATTCTTCTGTTAAAAGTCTTTTATATCCTGGAAGTTTTTCAGTATCAATAGTATTTATTATAGCTTCCATATCTTTTTTTAGTGCTTTCATATCAAAAATTCTTGTTCTAACATAAGTTTCAATAAATTTAAAAAATCTATACTCTGACTTAAAATTAAAGTAATAATTATTATCAAATTCTTTTATATAAAATTGTCTATTGTCCATCATAACCCTTGATGATACAAGTATTGCTTTATATTCTTCATTACTTTCAATATTTACAAATTTATCTTTTGTTATTTTACCAGCTTTTATTTCAAATGAAACAGCAATTGTAAATATAAGCATTGTTTGCAAAACTCTTAAATTCGTATTTGGATATAATTTATTAACATTTTCATAAACTTTTGTAAAATCATTTAATGCGTGTTTTAATATTCTTAAATTTCTAGTTCCACTTTTATTAAATGTTGCAATAATAAGATTTTGATTTTCTCTTAAAAATCTTATCAAATCTTGATTATTTTCATATCTCATTAAAAGTCCATTAATTATATAATTAAATTTAGGTGCATATTCAAAAGTTTCTCCAATTAGTTTTTCTTTTATTCTTTCATAATCATTAGCATTGTCAAATACATATTCCATTTTTTCTTTTATTTTTTCAACCATTGGTTTATCAGTTTTATTTATATCACCTTGTTTATCTAAAAGATAAGTTGCAATAAAAGTTTTCATCTCTAAATTAGAACTTTTAAATTTAGTTGCAAGTTCTTTTTCATTACAAATGATAATAGTTTTTATATGGTCATGTTCAACAAAGTTATTTATATATCCTAAGATATCAACAACATCAACATTTGCTCTTTCTAAGTCATCAAAGCATAATACTTTGTCATCAGTTGAGAAAAATCTTTCATAATCTACTTTATCTCCTGTTTTTGATATACCAAAAGCATTAGCCATGTCAATCCCAGTTTTTGCATATTCTGGAATAGTTGTTTGATTATGAGATTCCATATATTTTTTTAAACCTTTATCCATAAGTTGTGTTGTTTCAATAAATATCTTTTTACTAATTTCTTCTAAATTAGAAATACCATATAAAGACATATAAATTGTTGTATATTTCTTTCCATTTAATTGAAGTGATTCTATTTTATCTTTTATTCTATGGTTCCAAAAATAAGTTTTTCCGCTTCCCCACTCACCATTAATCATTATTGCATAATCTGTATAATCTGCTCTTACATAATCTAATATACTTTCAACTAATTCTTCCATCTCTTATCACCCTTCAATCTTACCTTTTGATATAACAAATATATCTATCTTTTTAGGATTAAACTTTTTTATTTCTTTTATACATTCTAGTGTTGTAAATCCTGTTGTATATATATCGTCAAATATAATAATATTTTTTTGATTTATTATATTTTCAAATTTATTTTTT
>JAAWJE010000010.1 GCA_022796725.1 Clostridia bacterium
CTGTTTATCATCTTCGGAGCCTTCCTGGAACGGACAGGTATTTCCACCTTCTTTATTAAGTTCTAGCTTTATTGTTTGTATAGCAGCAGAAAATTTATCAATTGTTCCATCTTTTTCTTTAAATTCTTTTTCACAAAGTTCGTCATACTCTCTTAAAACATCTAATTTTAAATTTGGTATTTTAAAATCATCTATATTTGTAAGAGATTTAGTTCCATTATATGATTTTGCATTTTTATTAATATTATCATATATTTCTCTGAAATTTTTTCCTTTTGGATTGTTACATAATATTATGTTTTCTTTTTCTTTAGTTGTTAATTCTACTGCAAAATCTTCATCATTATTATAATATAATATTTTTATTTGCTTTTTTATTCTAGTATCAGTATCATTATTTACTCCAAAATATTTTATATTTTGGTATGCACCATTTTCAAATTCTCCTTCATCTAAATCTATAAAATTGTACTCAAATGTAAATATTTTTAGAAGCATTGCATAAGAAATATATTTTCCATAGGCTTGTTCTTCTGTATCATACCAATTAATACTATCTAACATATCACTTTTTTCATTAAATTTATCTTCAATATCCTTTTCTATTGTTTCTTTTAATTCTTTTGTTTGTAATCCAAAATTAGTGTAATAATCTTTTTCTGATAAATCTTTATCACTAAATTCCTTTTTATTTAAGTTTTCTGCCATAGTTTCTTTTGGATTAAATATTATATCTTGTTTAACTTTATTTTTAATCATTTCATTCCATGCAAGTTGAAAAGTACCACACCAGACTGTATCTACTGATATTTCATCTTTCATTGTTGGAACTACATTTATATAATTGGAAACTTTAGTTTCCTCCTCAGATTGTTTACTTTCTTCACTTGCAATTACATTAGTATTATTTTCTGAATCTATTTTATGAAATATAACTCTTTGAGTAATTACAGCAAGAACTATAAGTACTACTGTAACTAAAAAAATAATTATTTTTCTTTTAAAACTTTTTTTCATATTAAATTTTCCTTTCATAAATTTAACAATAATTTATCAAATAAATATTAAACTTTCAAGTATTTGTAAATAAAATAAAAAATACACCTAAATATTAATATTTAAGTGTATTTTATCTAATTATTATTTTGCATAATCAATAGCTCTAGTTTCTCTTATTACATTTACTTTTATTTGTCCTGGATATTCCATTTCACTTTCAATTTTCTTTGAAACATCTCTTGCCATTATAACCATTTCAGCATCATTTACTTTTTCAGGTTTTACTATTAATCTTACTTCTCTACCAGCTTGTATAGCAAAAGATTTTTCAACACCTTCAAAAGAATCAGCAATTTCTTCAAGTTTCTCTAATCTCTTTATATAAGTTTCAAGTGTTTCTCTTCTAGCTCCTGGTCTTGAAGCAGATATAGCATCAGCAGCTTGTACAATTACTGCTTCTAAACTCATTGGTTCAACATCTCCATGATGAGCTTCTACTGCATTTATTATTGCTTCACTTTCTTTATATTTTTTAAGAACATCTACACCTATTTCAACATGTGTTCCCTCCATATCATGGTCTAATGCCTTTCCTATATCATGTAATAATCCTGCTCTTCTTGCTATTTTAGAATTTAAACCTAATTCTTCAGTCATTATTCTAGCTAAATTTGATACTTCTATTGAATGGTTTAAAACATTTTGTCCATAACTTGTTCTATATTTTAATTTACCAATTAATCTTACTATATCATCTGGTAATCCATTTACTCCAGTTTCTAATACTGCTCTTTCTCCTTCTTCTTTAATTGTTTCAGCAAGTTCTTCTTTTGCTTTTTCTACCATTTCTTCGATTTTCGCTGGATGTATTCTTCCATCATCAATTAATTTTTCAAGAGCAATTCTTGCAACTTCTCTTCTTAATGGATCAAAACCAGAAATAATAACTGCTTCTGGAGTATCATCAATTATTAAATCTATTCCTGTAAGTGTTTCTAATGTTTTTATATTTCTTCCTTCTCTTCCTATTATTCTACCTTTCATATCATCATTTGGTAGAGCTACAACTGATACAGTTGTTTCGGAAGTATGGTCTGCTGCACATTTTTGTACAGCATAAGAAATAATTTCCTTTGCATTTTTATTAGCTGTTTCTTTAGCTTTATTTTCTAGTTCTTTAATTAGATTTGCTTTTTCATTAACAATTTCACTTTCAACTTCTTGTAAAATTTTAACCTTAGCTTCATCTGTTGTTAGTCCAGATATTTCTTCTAATTTTGTTCTTTGATAAGCTATTTTACTTTCAAGTTCTTCATCTTTAATATTTACATCTTCTATTTTTTGTTGCAAAGTTTTCTCTTTATCTTCTAAAGATTGAACTCTTCTGTCCAAATTCTCTTCTTTTTGTATAACTCTTTTTTCTTGTAATTTAACTTCGTCTCTTCTCTCCTTAATCTCTTGTTCTAAGTCATTTCTCAATTTTAGCATTTCTTCTTTGGCTTTAAAAATTTCTTCCCTTTTTGTATTTTCTGCTTCTATTTTTACAGTTTCTAATAACCTTTTTGCTTCTTTTTCTGCACTTTGAATAGTTGATTCAGCAATTTTTTTTCTAATGTATATTCCTATTGGTATGAATATTGCTGCTGAGATTAAAAGAGTAAGTACAACGATAACTATGTTTTCCATTGTTAATCTCCCTCTTTCTTATTTATTTTTCAATGTTCATTAAATATATAAATATCTTTTTATATTTTAACTTTACTTTTATATTTTATATGTATTATTGTAAACTGTCAAGTTATTTATTCCTATAATGCTTATATTTCTTTTATTTTAGCGTTCCATCTTTATTTAGAGAATACATATTTCCGGAATCTTTACATATTATTCTTATTTCGTCTACTTTTTTTTCGCTTTCATCATTAACTTCTTCTACATAAGCATCTACTTTATCTTTTCCAAATTGGTTATCCAATGATTTTTTTAAAGCTTCTACTGAAAGTGTATCATCATTTCCATCCATATAACTACCTGTTTTTGCATCTTTTATAGCTGTTTCTATTTGTGTTCTTTCATCTGCTTCTACTGCTTCCTTTTTTGCCTCTTTAGATGTTTCTACTACACCATTATTTCCTATTGCAAGTCTCATAGTAACACCTGCTAATATGGCTAATATTATAACCATAATAACAAGAGCTATTAATGTTATACCTTTTTCTTTTCTTAAAATCTTCATATCTTTTCTCCTTTGCATTTATATAATAAAAAATTTTATTTTTATATTTATAAAATTATTTTAATATATTAGAACATTTTATTCAATTATGATTTTATATTTTTTTATTATTTTTAGAATTTTTTTATTTTTATATTCATATATTATTTTAGGAGGTTATTATAATGTGTGGATTTGCTGGTATAGTAAATTATGATAAAAATTTACTAAATTCTAATTTTATTATAGAAAATATGACAAAAAAAATTTCTTCTCGAGGCCCTAATGAGACTAATTACTTTTTAAAAGAAAATGTTTTACTAGGACATAATAGGCTTATTGTAAGAGATCCTTTAGGTGGAATTCAACCAATGTCTATTGAATCTCAAAATAACATTTATACAATTGTTTATAATGGACAAATTTATAATAGTTCTGACATAAAAAAAGATTTAGAGAAAAAAGGTATTGTATTTAATAGCTATTCAGATACTGAAATATTACTTAGAGCTTTTATATATTATGGATATGATGTTACTAATTATCTAAATGGAATATTTAGTTTTGCTATATGGGATTATAGAAAGCAAGAACTTTTTATTTCAAGAGATCATTTAGGAGTAAAACCTTTCTTTTATACTTTCAAAAATAACAATCTTATATTTGCTTCTGAAATAAAGAGTATTCTTGAACATCCTGAAATTGAAACTACTATTGATTCTAATGGAATATGTGAACTTATTGGTTTAGGTCCTGCTCACACCCCAGGTCTTACAATATATAAAGATATATATGAACTAAAACCTGGATATTATGGTGTTTTTGATAAGTATGGTCTAAAGCTAAATCAATATTTTAAACTTAAATCTAAAAAACATACTGATGATTTTGAAACAACTTGCGAAAAAATAAACTATTTACTTAATGATTCTATTACTAAACAATTAGTTTCTGATGTTCCTCTTGGACTTATGTTATCTGGTGGTTTAGATTCTAGTATAATTACTGCTTATGCTTCTAATCACTGCAAGAAAAATAATCTTGAACCTTTAAAAACTTTTTCTGTTGATTACATAGATAATGATAAGAATTTTGTTAAATCTGATTTTCAACCTAATTCAGATGACCACTTTATATCTATTATGACAAATGAGTTTAAGACTAACCATAAAAAAATAGTACTAGATACTCCAGAACTTAGTGATTATTTATTAGAATCTATGGTTGCAAGAGATTGTCCTCGGAATGGCAGATGTAGATTCATCAATGCTACTATTTTGCAAAGAAATAAAAAAAGATATTACAGTTGTTTTATCTGGTGAATGTTCTGACGAAATTTTTGCAGGATATCCATGGTTTTTTAGAGAAGATGCTTTAGAGAGTAATACTTTCCCATGGTCTCTTGCAATTAAAGAAAGACAAAATTTATTAAATAGTTCTTTAAGTTCAAAAATAAATATTAAAGATTATATTGATTGTAGATATAATCAAACTTTATCTAATATTGAATTTTTAGATACTGATTCAGAAGAAACATCTGAGAAAAGAAAAATATCATATCTTACAACTTATTGGTTTATGCAAACTCTTTTAGAGAGAACTGATAGAATGTCTATGTATAATGGATTAGAAGTAAGAGTTCCTTTCTGTGATTACAGAATAGTAGAATATTTATGGAATGTTCCTTGGGAAATAAAATCTTTAAATGGTAGAGAAAAAGGATTACTTAGACATATTGTAAAAGATATCCTTCCAGATGAAATTGTAAGTAGAAAAAAGAGTCCTTATCCTAAAACTCATAATCCTAATTATTTAGCTAAAGTAAAATCTATGTTAGAAGATATTATGAAAAAACCTAATGCTCCTATAAAAACATTACTTAATGAGAGCTATATAAATGAAATATTACAAACTAATGGTTCTAACTTTTCAAGACCTTGGTTTGGTCAGCTTATGACTGGACCTCAGCTTATGGCATATCTTTGCCAAGTGAATATGTGGCTTGAAAAGTATCAGCCAAAAATTGAATTATAGTTATAAACTTGAGGTGCCAAATTGGAACCTCAAGTTATATATTTTTTTACCAACCATATATAGAAAATGGTTTTTTATTTAGATAACTTTCTATCCCCTTTCTTATATATAGAATTCTTATCATTTTCGTAACCTCACGAAAATGATTTTCCTTTGGTATTTCAGCATTTTCACATGATTGAATTGCCTTTTTTATTACTTCAATAAAATTTTCCCATCTTTTATAACCAAGTTGAGTCTGTAAATCTCTAGCATACCAAAATTCTACATTTTCTTTTTCTTCTGTATTAATAATAGAATCAAATTTTTCTTTTAACTCTATTAGTTTTGTTTTTTCAAATTCCATAAATATCACTTCCATACAAAATACTCATAATAGCATATTTAAGATTAGATTTTATTTCATTTATTGATATGTTTATTTCACTAATTTATATGATACTATTGCGATATTATTTAAAAACATTTGTTCTGTAAAGTCAATATGTTTTTAATATAAAATGCCATATATTTTTTATCACTTTTTCATCTTTATTAAAAAAATACTTATTTTTTAGCACTTTCCACGTGTACAGTTTACTGACACTATATTACTGGACCTCAACTTATGGCATATCTTTGTCAAGTAAATATGTGGCTTGAGAAGTATTAGCCTAAAACTGAATTATAAATTTTTAAGGTCGCTTTTTATCGACCTTAAATTTTTACTTATTTTAATAAGTAAATGAATTTATTCTACTAAATAATTCATTACTTCTTCTAATACTTTTTTCCTATCAAATGAAGTATCGTAATATTTTATATTATTTTCTTCACACTGATTTTTAAGTATTTCGCTATAATTTATGTGATTTAAAATTAAATCTTTAACTTTATTATCTGTCATTTTAATAGTATATGAGTTTTTTGTTTCATTTTTTCTTATCTCATTTAAAGCTTCATCACAAGTAATTTTTGTATATCCTAAACATATAATTTTTACATCCATATCACTAAATATTTCTATAACATCTTTTGGAAATACATGCCATCCTTCTAATATAAATCTTTCTTCTGGATATTCATTTATAATTTTATTCATATAAGAAAATATAAATTTAGGTAATAATTTAAATTTATTTTCTGTATTTGAATGTGTTATTCCTAGACTTGGAAAACCATCACTCAATGCACTAACAAATGAATCTATTGAAATTATTGAATAATTATACTTTCTATGTAACATCTTTGCTAATGTTGTTTTACCAGCTCTTGCAGCTCCCAAAATTATTATATTTTTCATAATCGTTCTCCTTATATTTTTACCATCCATATATAGAAAATTGTTTATTTTCTATATAATATTCTATCCCTTTTCTTACATAAGGTATCATATTTTCAGATAATTCATCTAATTTATAGAATTTTAATTCATCACATTTATCTTTTTCCATAATAGAAATATTACCATCATAATTTTTACAAGTAAAAAAATAATCTATACTTTCTCTATCAGGTTCCTTTTTATTCATAACATGAACAATTTCTAAATCTTCTTCTTTTATTTTTATTCCAACTTCTTCAAATGCCTCTCTTTGCATTGCTTTTACTACACTTTCATTACCATCTACATGACCTGCAACAATACTATAATTACCATCTTCATATCCTGTATTACATCTTCTTTGTAATAATATCTTTCCATCATCAATCAATATTAAATGTACTATAACAACTACTTTAAATCTATCCATTATTTTTCTCCTTAATTTTTTAATATATATCTTTTTGCATAAAAACTAGTGATTCCTGAATTTTTTTCAATTTTTCCTCATCATTTGTAGAAAATGAATTTTTTAATGTTTGAATATCAAACATTGGTATTTCTACAAAACCCATTTTTCTATACAAATTTCTTGCAGAAACACTATCTTTCCATGTATCTAGTACCAGTTTCTTATATCCTGATTCTTTTGCAAATTCAATTATTTCATTAATAAGTATTTTTGCTAAACCTTTTCCTCTATACTTTTCATCTGTATAGACTCTTGCTATTTCTGCTGTAATTTCATTAACTGGTTTTAATCCTGCAGATGCAATAGCATTATCACAATCATATATTAATATAATTTTTTCTAACTTTTCTAAACCATCTAGTGCGCTAATTTCAAGTTCTGTGCGCCATGGAATTATTTCATTTTGAAATTTATCTAAGTTTACACATAGCTTTTTAAAATCTAAATCATCATAATTAACTTCTTTTATTAAATATTCCATTTCCTTTTCCTCTTACAATTTTTATCTATTATATCATATTTTCAATATCATTAATAAACTTTATATTTTCCATCTTTGAAATTGCAAAGCATTTCTTTCCTAAATCTTTCAGTGATGCTCCACAGTGATATAATTTTTTATTATCTATAACTATAAATCTATCATGAAATTTATCTGTTTTATCTACCTTTAGTGTTGAATATTGTTTATTAAACTTATTAATATCTAATTTGCTTATATTACTATTTTGTGATGTTAATATAACAACTTCTACATCTTTATTCTTCTTTGCTAACATTTTTAAAATGCTATCATCTATGTAATTATCTATAATTAAAATTTTATTTTTTGCGCTTTTAATGATATCAATTATTAAGCTATAGCTATCATAAATTTGTCCATTAAAAAATATCTTTTGATTAAATTCACTTTGCTTTTTATTTTGCAACTCATCAAATACTATATCAAATTTTCCATCATGTTCTAGTAATCTGCTTTTTATAGTATTTATTTCTTGAAACACTTGTCCATTATAAAATAGAAAATTTCTCATTTCTATAAATGCTTTCATAATTTGAATACTAACATTAACTGCAATATCACTTTTCAATAATGCTGAAAGCATTGCTATTCCTTGTTCTGTAAATACATATGGCATATATCGTCTACCACCATAGTTTTGTTTTTCAAAACTTGAGGTGACAAATTGGCACCTCAAGTTTT
>JAAWJE010000027.1 GCA_022796725.1 Clostridia bacterium
GTTAAAAGACAATCAAATTAATAAAATTTAATAAAAAGAAAAATTCACAAAGTATTATTGTTTTTTATGATTGACTAATTAAAAATATAAATCTTTAAGGTGCAAAAATTTCACTTTAAGCAAGAATGTAAAGGACAGCATAGAAAATAGTATGTTATTTTAAAATTAAATAAAATAATATTGATATAAGAGAAAAATGATGATATTCTTATATAATAAAAAAGTAATATAAAAAGTATTTTTTGTAAAAATATATATAAAGAGTAAACGAAAAAATAAGGAGGAAATAATGCTAGAATTAAAAAATATATGTTTTAGTAGAGATAATAAAAAAATATTAGATAATATAAATCTAATATTAGAAAATAATAAATTTATTTCAATTACAGGACCAAATGGTTCAGGAAAATCAACACTTGCAAAAATAATAATCGGAATTGAAAAGCCAGACTCTGGAGAAATAATATTTAATGGAAAAGATATAACAAATATGAGTATATCAGAAAGAGCAAACCTTGGGCTTGGATATGCTTTTCAAACACCAGTAAAATTTAAAGGGATAACAGTATTTGATATGATAAAGTTATCAGCTAAAAAAGATATGACAAAACTTGAAGCTTGTGACATTTTATCAAGTGTTGGACTTTGTGCAAGAGAATATGTAGATAGAGAAGTAAATGATTCACTATCTGGAGGAGAACTTAAAAGAATAGAAATAGCATCTGTAGTATCAAAAGAATCAGAATTTACAATATTTGATGAACCAGAGGCAGGAATAGATTTATGGAGTTTTAATAGTCTTATAAATGTATTTGAAAAAATGAGAGAAAAATTAAATGGGACAATCTTAATAATTTCTCATCAAGAAAAAATATTAAATATATCAGATGAAATAATATTATTAAGTTCAGGAACAATTAAAGAGCATGGAAGAAAAGAAGAACTATTTGATAAAGTAACAAAACATTCTTCTTGTTATAAATTACAAGGAGGTAAAGATTAAATGGAAAATATTGATAAACAATTAATTGAAAAAATATCAGACGGTGAATCAAACTTTGAAGGTGCATATAATATTAGAAAAAATGGTAAAGGAATAGAGCGAAAAGTAACTGAGAATATAAATATTGTACCAAAAGAAGATGTTTCAGGAATAAATATATATGTAAAAGAAAACTCTAAGCATGAGATAGTTCATATTCCAGTAATTATTACTGAAAGTGGACTTACAGACTTAGTATATAATGACTTTTATATTGGAAAAAACGCAAATGTTATAATAATTGCTGGATGCGGAATTCATAATGACCATCATAAAGATTCAGAGCATAATGGAATTCATAGATTTTTCTTAGAAGAAGGTGCAAGAGTAAGATATATAGAAAAACATTATGGAGAAGGAGATGGAACAGGAAAGAAAATATTAAATCCAGTAACAGAAGTTCACTTAAAATCAGGAGCAACTTTAGAAATGGAAACGGCACAGATAAAAGGAGTAGATTCTACTATAAGAACTACAAAAGGGACTTTAGAAGATAATGCAACATTAGTAATTACAGAAAAAATAATGACACATGGTAGTCAAAGTGCTAAGACATTGTTTGATGTAAACTTAAATGGAGAAGGATCAAGTGCTCAAGTAACATCTAGATCTGTTGCAACAGAAAATTCTATTCAAGTATTTGAATCTAAGATATATGGTAATTCAAGTTGTTTTTCACATGTAGAATGTGATGCAATAATAAAAGATAATGCAAAGGTTACATCTATTCCAGAAATAACAGCAAATGATGTAAATGCTAATTTAATACATGAAGCAGCAATTGGAAAAATTGCAGGAGAGCAATTATTAAAACTAATGACTCTTGGATTAACAGAAGAAGAGGCAGAAAAACAAATTATAAATGGATTTTTAAAATAGAATATTATAAATAAAAGTATATTATTTTTTATAAATATACTTTTATTTTATGTAGTATTAAATAATTATATAAAATTAGTGATATAATATTAAAAGTACAAAAGAAAGGAGACTTTATAGTGTCAAAAGATAATAAAGATGATGAGAAGAATATAAATAGTCAATATGCAACAATTGCAACAATGAAAAAACAGGAGTTTATAGAAAAATACAAAATTGATAA
Source organism: Clostridia bacterium (assembly GCA_022796725.1). Taxonomy (GTDB): domain Bacteria; phylum Bacillota; class Clostridia; order TANB77; family CAG-508; genus UMGS1994. The sequence goes on from JAAWJE010000027.1 coordinate 2,145, forward strand.
TGATGGATTATTAAATGAAGAAGCTGAAATGAGAAAAAATAAATATGGGCTTAATGTAATAAAAAAAGCAAAGCCAAAGAGATGGTATAATTACTTTTTTGAAAGTTTATTTAGTGCTTTTAATAGTATTTTAATTGGTATAGCATTAGTACTTTGCTATACAGATGTATATTTAGCAAATACGCCAAGTTATGCTAATATTATGGTAATAATTGTACTTGTACTTGTAAGTACATTTCTAGATTTTTTTGAAGAGTATAGATCAAATAAAGCTGCTGAAAAGTTAAAAGAAATGGTTGCAACAAAAACAACAGTAATAAGAAGTGGAAAAGAGATTAGTATTCCTATAAAAGAGGTTGTTATAGGAGATTTAGTAAAACTATCAGCAGGAGATATGATACCAGCAGATTTAAGATTAATTGAATGTAAAGATTTATATGTTGGACAATCTTCACTTACAGGAGAATCAGATAGTACAAAGAAAAATCAAGATACAGAGAGTGAAGCTAAAGACATTACTTCAATTGTAGATTTAGATACTATATGCTTTATGGGAACAAATGTAGTAAGTGGAAGTGCAAAAGGTGTTGTAGTGTTTACATCTGATGACACATACTTTGGTAAAATAGCTCATACTTTAAGAGGAAAAGGAAAAACAGACTTTCAAAAAGGTACAGAAAATATAAGTAAGATGCTTATAAAACTAATGCTTATATTAATTCCAATAGTATTTATGTTTAATGTAGGAAAACATAGTATTGTAACAGCATTTACATTTGCTGTTGCTGTTGCAATATGTATAACTCCATTACTTCTTCCAGTAATATTATCTTCAGGACTTTCAAAAGGTGCTGTTAGAATGTCTAAGAAAAAGACAATAGTAAAAAGGTTAGACTCAATACAAAATTTTGGTGCTATGAATATTTTATGTACTGATAAAACAGGAACTTTAACACAAGATAAAATTGTACTTGAAAAATACTTAGACATAAAAGGAGTAGAAAATTTAGATGTATTAAAGAGTGCATTTTTAAACGCATATTTTCAGACAGGACTTAAAGGAAATATAGATGAAGCTGTAATAGATAGAGGATTAAAAAATGATATGGCAAAATTCACAGAAGAATATAAAAAAATAGATGAAATACCTTTTGATTTTACAAGAAGAAGATTATCAGTAATAGTAAAAAATGAACATGAAAAAAGACTTATAACAAAAGGAGCAGTAGAAGAAATATTAAGTATTTGTACAAGAGTAGAATACAATTCAGAAATAATGCCACTTACAAATGAAATAAAAGAAAATATAAGAAACATTTCTAAAAATCTAAATAAAGATGGTTTAAGAGTAATTGCAATATGTCAGAAAAAAGATAAAGAGATAGAAAATATAGAAAACTTTGAAGTATCAGATGAAAAGAATATGGTTCTTAAGGGATTTATAGGATTTTTAGACCCACCAAAAGAATCTGCTAAAGAAGCGATACAAAAAATGAATAAGGCAGGAATAAGAGTAATAGTACTTACAGGAGATAATGTAGAAGTAACAAGTTGTATTTGTAAAAAAGTAGGAATAAATACTGACCAAATCTTAGTAGGAAATGAACTAGAGAGAATGTCTGATATTGCAGTAAAAAGAATACTTAGAAAAACAAATGTATATGCTAAATTATCTCCAATAGAAAAAGCAAGAATTGTAAGATTACTTAAAGAAGATGGAAATGTTGTAGGATATATGGGAGATGGAATAAATGATAGTCCATCACTTGTGAATTCAGATGTAGGAATATCAGTAGATACAGGAGCAGACATTGCTAAAGAATCATCAGATATAATATTACTTGAAAAAGACTTAAATGTTTTATTAGATGGAGTTACAGAAGGTAGAAAAACATTTATAAATCTAATGAAATATATAAAAATGGCAGTAAGCTTTAATTTTGGTGAAGTTGTGTCAGTAATAATTGCAAGTATAGTATTGCCATTTTTACCAGAAACACCAATCCAATTATTAGTTGAGAGTTTATTATATGATTTTGGACAACTAACTCTTCCTTTTGATAATGTTGATAAAGAATTATTAAAAAAGCCTAGAAAATGGGATATTAAAGATTTAAAGAGGTTTACATTTTTTATGGGACCAATCAGTTCATGTTTTGATTTAATAGTATTTGCAACATTATGGTTTGTATTTGGACTAAGAGGAGCAGAAGCAGCACTTTTCCAAACAATATGGTTCTCATATAGTATAGTATCAAATTTAGTCGGACTTCATGTAATAAGAACTTCTAAAATACCATTTGTTCAAAGTAATGCTCATAAAGTAGTATATTTTTCATCAATCTTATTAGGAATTTTAGGCTTAATTATTCCATCAACTTTTATAGGAAAAACAGTTGGATTAGTGCAAATACCTGCTGTATATATAGGAATGATATTTGGAATAACTTTATTATATTGTATTGTAGCAATGATTGCTAAAAAAATATATATGAAAAGAAATAATGGTGAATGGATATAAAAGAATAGAAAATAAAAATACATCTTTTTTAGGTAAGATGTATTTTTATTTTAAGTAATAGCTACTTGCAAATTTTCTTTATATATAGTATTTTAAAAGTAATAAATACTTTAGTAATGAATATTATTAGACTTATAAGATATTATAATTTTATTAAGGAGAGAAGAATATGGAAAATAAATTAAAAATAATAATAGAAAATTGCCCACAAAATCATAAATGTCCTGCTGTTAAAGTTTGTCCAGTAGGAGCATTAACTCAAAAAGACTTTGAGGCTCCAACAATAGACCATGATAAATGTATAAGATGTGGTAAGTGTTCTAACTTTTGCCCTAAAAAGGCATTAGTATTAGATGTTAATACATAAAAAAAAGAAAAATTACAAATTTAAAAACAAGTAATTATTTAATAATTACTTGTTTTTTGTTTGTAAATTATTTTTATAAAAGTAATTAAAAAGGATAATTTGTAAAATTGTACAAAAAATGGTATAATATAATTGGAAAGTGCTGATTATAAAAAAAGAAGTAAGTGAGGTAGTAATATGGGATTAACTATCAGAAGTAAATTTATGTCAGAAGAAATATTAAAAAAGAGAAGACAAATTATAGAAAAAGAAAAATTACATATACAAGATGAATTATCTAAAGAAGAATTTGAAAATTTATATAGTAAATATGGTTCAGGTTTTGATGAAAAAGATTTTGCATGGGCTTTTTTTGATATAGACGAAGCGAAATTTTATAATCTTGAAAAAAGAAAAATTAAAAAAGCATCAATATTATCTTATGAATATGTTTCAAATGAAGAATTTGCAAATATAAGAGATCAAGTTATAAAATCTTATGATTTAAAACATGGAGATAGAAGACCTTATAAAGAAATATTAGAAATGTATGATGAATTTGGTGGTAGATTATCTATATGTCTATTTTTAGAAGAAATATTAGGAATAAAAGGAAGCACTATAAAAGACTTCAGAAAAGGTAACACTGCAAATGGAACAATTAATTTTGATTCAAAACCAGGTGAATATAATACTTTTTATAAAAAGAGTCCAAAAATGCCAATGTATGTTTTAAATCCAGATTATATATATGAATTAAGAAGAAGATTGTTTTTAGAAGCAGATTCACATATAGGAGATAGTGTTTCATATAGTAAAATACAAAAATTAAATGAAGAATATTCTCCAGAATTTCCAGAGAATGCTTTTGCACAAAAAGTCATGGGTATTGGAGCTAATTCATATAATCATTTTAAACAAACTAAAATAGAAAATACGACAAACGAAATTATGTTTCAAGATGTTGATATTCCAATTGAATATGTAAAAGCACTTACTGATAAAATTGCTATATTATATAAGCTAGAAGCGGGACAATTATTAGAAAGGGAAAAATTTCAGGAGCTTTATGATAGATTTGGTGATATTTTATCAAGAAAGCTTTTCGCAGTATTAGTTTTAGAAATGCAATCTAAAAAGTATATAGATACAATAGAAAAGAAATTATATGAAAGTACTACTATTCTGAAATCAAGGAAAAAAACAGATTTTAGAGCACTTGGTGAAAAAATAGTAAGAGAAAAAGGATTACATCATGGAGATAAGTTAGGATATAATGAATTTAAAATAATACATGAATTATATGCTCCGAATGCACAAGAACCTGTATTTGCTGAGAAAGCATTAGGAATTGCAAAAAAACCAAGTTTTGAAAGAATGAAATATAATGGAAGTCATGCTCGTATACGTTTAAAATTACCTACTGCTGAGGAGCTTAAAGAACTTCAAAAGAAAGTAATATTAGAAACTGGAATAAAGATAAATGATAAATTAGATTATAAAGAAGTAGAAAGATTACATGAAATATATGGTGGAATTCTTCCAATAAAAATGTTTGCAACCAAAGTACTAGGAATATGTAGCCAGAGCTTCATTAGAATAAAAAATCATAGTGATAAAAGAGCCATGGCATTATTTAATTTAGTAATACCACGTTCTGAGATAGAAAAGATAAGAGAAAAAATTAGATTAGAGAATAATTTACCAGAGTTAAAAGAACTTACACTTGAAGAAATAAAAGAATTATATACTAGATATGGTGGTATAATGCCCCCAGTAATGTTTGCAAAGGAAGTTCTAGGAGTTAGTGCAGATAGTTTAAATGATTTAAAAGATAAAAAATGTGATACAACGATGATTTGCATAAGACAGGACTTCAGTGATGAAGAAGTAAAGCAATTAATGAAATATTTAGCAGAAGGGTTGTCAAATGATGAAATAGCTACAAAAATGGGAGTAACAGTTACTTTCTTAAAAACAAATATGAATTTTCTTATTGATACTAATGAATTAACAGAAAATAATATTATATATGAAAAAGTAAAATTATTGAACAATCAGGGTAAATCACCAGAAGAAATAATAGAAGAACTTGAAGTTTCTGAAGAAAATGTAAAAGAAATGTTACTTATATGCGAGAAAGAAGAGGAAGAAGAAGAGAAAAGAGCAGAACTAGAAATAAAACAAAAGAAAACTGAAGACAGAAAGCAAAAGAAAAGAGTAGAGATAGAAAGAAAAGCCAGAAAAGCAGTAGATGATTATGAATATAAAGAGAAAAGTATAAAAAATGTAAGAGCATATATAAAAGAATGCAAAAAAGATTTTGAAAAAGGAGAATTCTTAAGAAAAGATCTAGAATTTTTAATGGAATGTATGATCTTTGTTCAATGTAATTTCCAGGAAATAGAACTTTTCTCTAGAATATGTAATTATTTTAGTGAGTATAAAATGGCAAGAGATTTTATATTAGAAAATATAGATAATGAAGATATACAACCTGATGAAAAAGTTAAATTAAAAAAGTGTAGTCAAGATATAAATTATGCTATGAAACAAGATAAAGCATTAGAAATGTTAAGAAGTGGAACTCAAACAATACAACAAATTTCTAATGCGACAGGAATAAGAGAAGTTGATGTTATAAAATTGAAAAGAAACTTAAATGAACAAACTGTATCTTTTTTGGGAAATAGTAATGATGATAGTAGTATGTCATATTAATTAAAACAATTTTATCTTAACATTTATTTATATTATATGTTAAAATGATAGAGACAACTAGTAATTTGTAGGGAGGAATTTATATATGAATAAAACAGCATGGATATTTTCATATAAACTTAAAAAAGGTGTAAGTGAAGAGGAATTTGTAAAATTA
>JAAWJE010000062.1 GCA_022796725.1 Clostridia bacterium
GAGGTATATAATGAATAATCAAAAAAATTATAATCTTAGAGTTGATGAAAACTCATATAAAAAACTAAAATATATTGCTGACTATAATCACCGTTCTGTTAATTCTCATATTGAGTTTTTGATTGAACAATGTATCAATGATTTTGAAAAACAAAATGGTAAAATAGATATTTTAGAAAATTAAGGAGCGTAATAATATGAAAGTTGAATATACAGTTGAATGTGATTATCTTTCTCCTTGTCGTGTAATCATAGATGAGGAAAACGAATGTCCTATGTGTAAACATTCTTTAAGACCACACAACGTTTACGGAATAATGTATAAAAATAATTTAAATGAAGATATGTTATGTATGATATATTTATGTACTCATTGCTATAAAAATTTTATATGTACATATTCGGATTGTATAAGTTGTTACCCACATACATTCAATACACGCTTATCAATAGCACCCTCACAGTTCGAACAAAAGGATTTTGATGAACATATAAATGATTTATCTCCAATGTTTGTAAAAATATATAATCAAGCCTTAGAAGCAGAGCATTATAATCTTGACCAAATATCTGGTATTGGCTATAGAAAAGCGTTGGAGTTCCTTATTAAAGATTTTCTTAAACAAGAAAAACCTGATGAAACCATTAATATTGAAAAATGGGCTTTAGGCAAATGTATCAACGATTTAATAGATAATGACCAACTTAAAACTGTTGCTTCTCGTGCTACTTGGCTTGGAAATGACCAAACTCATTACATCCAAAAATATAATGATAAAGATATTCAAGATTTAAAAAGGCTTATTAAATTATCAGTAAATTGGATTGAAATGATATATTTAACAAAAGAAGCTGAAAATATTGAGAAGAAATAATTATTTTTCTTCTTTTTTTATTTCAAATTTCAGTTCATACATTTCTATATCTTCTAATGTAGAAGCTAATTGTTCTGATAATTCTTGTGCTCTTTTTAGTTTTTCTTTTAATTTTGGCATATCTTTTGTACTTAAATATAAAATATCCTGATTAACACGCATTTTCTCTCCTTCTTGCACTTGTAATAGTGCTTTTACATTTTTAGCTATAAAAAATAGCCTATTTCTCAAGTCCTAAAAACTACTTGAAAATTAGGCTATTATTTGTTAAAATTAATATAGTGTTTTGTTACACTATTAATAGACTATTTTTATAAATAGTTTTTAGGGCTATTTAAAACTGTCAAGTTTACCAGACAATCGCAGTTTTAAATAGTTTCTTTTTATTTGCTTAAAATTATTTGTTTATTTTCTTTATCATAATAGTAATTAATCTCTCTATTTTCTGATGTTATCCCCATATCTTCTAAATCACTTTTAGGAAGTGATAATTTGGGAGTTACATATCCTTTACCTGTTTTCCCAAAACTTACATTCAAACTTCTTTTCTCCTTCATATATAAGCTCCTCTCCTTGACAAGTAACGTAATTTTAATTATAATATTGTCAAGGAGAGATGAGGGATTTTATTTATCCCTCTTTTCCAAACCTTCGTGAGCTAATCTAAATTGTAATCTATTTCGATTATCTCTACGAATTTGTGCTTGTCTTACTTTGCGGGTAGCAAGCACTTTTTTTATGAATTTTATCATAGGTTTGTACCTCCTTCCTCTTAGGATGTCTATATATTATCATTACGTTACGTAATTGTCAACACTTTTTCTAAAACTTTTTTAAAATATTTTTAATCTTATATAAGTATTGAAATCACTGCATTTTGTCTGATAAACTATTCAATTTTCAATGTACGATTTGCACTTTTCCACATTTTTTGATATAATGATGGAAAGTACGTATATATAAATTGTATTTTTGAACTATCTGTTCTCAGTTTGGTCGCTGTTAGATAGTTCTTTTTTTAATAGTTTTAAATTATTTTTCATAATTTTTAATGTATCTAACATATTGTTGTATTTATACATGATACGAAATGTTTTAAAAAATGTTTTAATACTCATCTTCTTATCCTACCTTTCTATATATTTCACATTTTGTATATCTTAGTTTTCTTTTGTTGTTTGTACTTTCTACTGTTTCATATAATAATTCATGAAATAAGCTTACTAAGTAATTCCATATGCTTACTCTTTTTCCACTTGCTTGATATACAAATCCTTGTATGAATATCATAATTGCTACTACTGCTACTAAATATATAGACGTTACTATTATCATTTGTATTAATAACATTTAATTTTCTCCTTTCTTTCAAACAGATAATCTAATGTACATTCTGGGAAAAATTTACTTTGTATTTCTTGTGCTTCTAATAATGTAAATTCACTTTTTCCATTACTTTTACAATAAAATGTTGATTGACTTAATCCTATTTTTTTTTGTATATCTAATTTAGTTAATTTTTTTCTAGCCATTTCTGCTTCTAAGTTTGGAAACATTTTACACCTCCTTTTTGAACTTTATATCGTTCATGATATTTGCATTGTATGTTATTATTCGTTCATTGTCAATAGTTTTTTATGAAAAATATTTCTTATTTCGTTCATATTTGTTTACACATTAGTTTTTTCTTGTTATAATGATATTAGGGAGTGATTTTATGGATAACAGAACTGAAATGATAAAACAATTAATTTTATTAAAATATAAAAGTTTCCGAGAATTTGCAAAATCAATTGATATGCCCCAATCTACTTTAATGAGTGCCTTAAATAATGATATTGGCGGTATGTCTATTAATAATTTTATAAAGATATGTCATGCTCTTGGAGTTTCCGCTGATGATTTAGCTTTTGAACGATATGACAATATACTTACTCCTGAGCTTCAAGAACTCGTTAATAATGCAAAACATCTTTCTACTGAACAACTACAAAAATTAATTGAATTTATCAATAGTGTAAAGTAAGTCTTTTTATAGACTTATTTTTATTAGTTTCATTTTCCTTTCCCTCTATCTTTCAATTACTGGAACAATTCCATTTTTCTTTAGCATTTCATATAAGAATAATCTTCCTTTTTGCGTCCATTTAGTATTCATTTTTGCAAAATGTGTACCATCTCTACGTTTCAAATCTATTGTTTCACTATGTGTATATCCAAAATCTCTATATTCTGTATATAATAACCATTGACTACCTTGTTTGTATTGTATTCTTAAATTATGTAATTCTTTATTCATCTTAGTTGCTGACATTCCATAATCGTTTGCTATTGCGTTTATAGTTACTAACCCCTTATTTTGTAGTATTTTATCTGTATAATCTGCTTTAACTTTTAATTCTCCAATTAATTGCTTTTGTTTTTTATTTTCTAACTGTAATATATTTAATTTTCCCTCTGCTATTTTTAATGCTCTTGCCATTATTTTCTCAGGACTATTAAAATCTTTTTCTACTTGTATAAAGTATTGTCTAACTTTTTTTCCTTGTTCATTTCTTTGTATCATTGCTATTTCTTTTGCCATATCTAACTTGATAGCATGATTTACTTGTACATAAGTACGTGCTCTTTTTTGAGCTTCTACTTTTTCAGTTATTTCTATATAATCAATATCTTTTTGAAAACCATATTCAATCATTCTTGGAAACCAATCTTTGTATGCTGTTTTAACTCCTAATACTTCATGTAATTCTCTTCCACTAACAATAGGCTCTTGATTTTCATTTACTTCAATTTTTATCAAATCGCTCATTTTCTCATATTTTCCTTTCTTTTGTATTTTTTATATTCCTATTAATACTAAAAATATTCCTAAAGCAGTTATACCTGCCGTTACTAATAACAAAAGTATCCAACATATTATCATGTTCTTATACATTCCTATACTTATAGAAACATAATTTAAGAAAATATAATTTAAGAAGATAAGATATAATCCAAATAAAAAAATAATTAATCCAAAAACACCTATCATAGAATGTAACTCCTTTTTTGTTTAATTTACTCTTTTAAAATTAATTCTTTTAGCATATCTAACTTTGTTTCTGCTTTTATTCTTCTTTCCTTTTCAGCTTCATATATTTCTCTTGATACATTATCTTTACTCACTCTAATTCTGTATTGTCCGACCAGGTGTTTCTCTTACTTCTAATTCTTTTTTATAAATCATATTTTTTACTGTTTCATAACCTAGACTATATCTTTTCATATATTCAGCCATACTTATCCATTCTTCCATAATATTCTCCTTTCGTTTAATATTATTAAACTTTTACTGTAAAATTTTTTTTATTGGTATTTTTAAAACTTCTGATATTATTAATAATTGACTTGCTTTAGGTTCTGTTTTCCCTGATTCAATATTATAATAAGTTGCTGAACTCTTTGCTTTAAGAAATTTTGCCATATCTCTATGTGAATATCCTTTGCTTTCTCTTGCATTTCTTAAATATTCCTTATTTACTACATTCATATTGTATTTCTCCTTTCTGTTTAATATTATTAAACTTTTATTGTTCACATTATAGTTTAATAATATTAAACTGTCAACACTTTTTTCATAAAAAGTTTAATAATATCAATTTCACTTACATACTCTAAGAAAAAAATTTTTTATATGTTTACTTTCATTAAACAATATGATATAATGTTTATATAAAATAAACAAAAGAGGATAAAATTATGGAAATAGATAAAAAACTTGTAGGAAATAGAATTAAAACTTTAAGATTAGAGAAAAAATTAACTCAAGAAGATTTAGCATCTTTATTAGGTTTAAACAATAAAAGTAGTATTTCTCAATACGAAAATGGTTCTATTGTTCCTAGTGATGATATTAAAATAAAAATATGTGATATTTTTAATTGTCCTATGGAATATTTAATGGGTATTTCTGATAAGAAAACTCCTGAAAAGCTTGATGATGAAAAAAATGAAATTTCTTTTAAAGAAGATGAAATATATATTGCTCTATCTAAATCTGATAGAGGTTATATTAGTGATGAAGTTAAAGATAAAATCTTAGAATTTGCAAAATTTGCTATTGAGCAAGAAAAAAAGAAGAAAGAAGGAAAATAAATGCCAGATTTAAATATAAAATCAGAAACATTAGATAAAGGAATAGATTTAATTGCAGACTCAACAAAAGAAACACGAAGCATATTAGATAATAAAACAGCAGGAGGACTAAGAAAGCTTTTAGAATTATTGAAATCTACTAATATTGGAATCAAGATGGATACTTATATTGCTGAAAGACCATATAAACTTGAAAAGGCAATGAAAAAAATGAAAGAAAAATACGACAAAATACCTGATGAAAACAAGGTAGAACCTTCATCTTACATAGCATTAAAAGGAATACAAGAATTAAATTATTGTCTAGATGAAGAACATCTTAAAGAAATGTTTTCTAACTTACTTGTTTCAGATATGGATAGTAGAAATAAAAATAAAGTATTACCTTCTTTTATTGAAATAATTAAACAATTAAATAAGGCTGATGCTGAATTTTTAACTCTCTTAAATGAAAATGGTAATAACTTTTATTCAATTGAACTACTTTTACATACAAATAATACAGATGGTTATTCTCGCATTGGTCAATTTGCAATATTCAATTTTCCTAAGGATAGTACAGCTTTTACAGAAATAACATTGGATGAAATTGTATTAAATAATTTAGAAAGATTAGGATTAATTAAAGTAAGATATGATGAATGGTATACAGAAAATATTCAAAAATATGATACTTTATTTAATAACTTAAAAAGTAGAGTTGTAATTCCTGAAAATAAAACATTAGACTATTCAAAAGGATTAGTTAAACTTACAAAACTTGGTGAAGTTTTTACTGATATATGTCTTTCTTAATTTGTATTACATCTGTTTTTATTTGGGAAATTTCATCTAAAGCCTTGCTTATATATTCTTGATGAGCATCAAAACTTTTATTATTAATTTTATCTAATTTAATTAATTGATAACAAGTAAATCTATATGTTAAAAAACAACAAAAAACTGTAAATATTATATATAACAGCCACATTTTTATCACCTCTTTTTATAATATTATAACATAATAAAATTTTTTTATATATTTTATGGAGAAAAAAAATGAATTTAGAAAAATTATATGATTTAGCTGAAAAAGAAAATATACATATAAAAAATTTCTTTATTAAAGAGCTTAATGGTATATATGTATGTAATAAAAATTATAAAGTGATAGGATTAAATTATAAAATATTAGATACAGTAACTAAAGAAAAATGCACATTAGCAGAAGAACTTGGTCATTACTATTATGACGCAACATATAATTTAAACTCTGACTCTCAATTAATTTCTAAACAAGAATATAAATCTCTTAAATGGCGAAGTTTAAATTGTGTAACTTTAAAATCAATTTTAAGCTGTTTTTACAAACGGAATATGTAATGTATTAGATATTGCAGAAGAACTACAAGTAGAGCCAAATATGGTAGAATTTGCTTATAATTACTATAAAAATAATGGACAACTTATTACAAATGATGAAGCATTGAAAGATAATGCTTAAATTTTTATTTATTATAGCGAACGGAGGTTTGTATGGCTAAAAAAACTAATGTTGAAGTAAATGGAAAAAAATATTTTAGAATAACTAAAACAATCGGACATAAAGCTGATGGTACGCCAATCCGCAAAAGCTTTTATGGTGCAGGTATTAATGAAGCTAATCAAAAGGCTGATGAATATATGAATAAACTAAAAACAGGAATGACTATTAACTATGAATATGTTACTCTTAATGATTTAATGAATACATGGATATATGAAATCAAGAAAAATGACGATATTAAACCTGCTACATTTGAAAGTTATGAAGGAACATATAGAAATTATATTAAAGAGTCAGATATTGCTAGTTTAAAGTTATTTACTATTAAATCTATACATATTCAAGAATATTATAATAAAATGTCTAAGAATGGATTTTCAAGCTCTAAAATAAAAAAAATAAATAAGTTATTATCACAGTTTTTTAAATATGCACTATCAGAAGGATATTTAAACAGAAATCCTGTTGATAATATCGTAATTCCTAAATTAGAGATTGAAAAAATACATAAGGAAGAAGATATAGAATATTTTACAGAAACTGAAATCTCAGAACTGAAAAAAGCTATAAAAGGAACTGATATTGAATTAATTGTATTATTTGCATTAGGAACAGGCTTAAGACAAGGAGAATTATTAGCTTTAAGATATTCTGATATAGATTATGATAAAAAACAAATTAAAGTAAATAGAACTGTAAAAAAAGTATATGTTTTTGATGAAAATAATATTAAAATTCAAAAAACTTTATTTTTAGAGCCTAAAACTAAAAATTCAAAGAGAGTCGTTGACATACCTACATCACTTTTTAATAAACTAGATGTGATAAAAAGTGATAATTTAATTTTCTCTGATAATGGTAATGTATTAGAAGCTAGAAAATTATTCAGAAAGTGGACTACTATTTTAAAATCAAATAACATACCACATAAAAAATTTCACTCATTAAGACATACTTATGCTACTTTATTATTAAGCAAAGGTGTAGATTTATTAACAGTATCTAAATTGTTGGGACATAGTTCTTTAAAAATTACTGAAATTTATACACATATAATTCCTTCTTTAAAAGTAGATGCTGTAAATAAGTTAAATGATATATTTTAACTAAAGTGTTAAAATAGTGATAATAATAAAAATAGAGTATCAAGAAATCTTTTAAACTTCTTGATACTCTAGTCTTTTATTTAGTGGTGGCTCGAAGTGGAATCGAACCACTGA
>JAAWJE010000080.1 GCA_022796725.1 Clostridia bacterium
CTTTCCTTATATTTTTATATGCAAGTTCTCCTTCTTGTTTAAATACTTTTGATATAATTCTTGGAGTTTTCATATTTTTTTGTTTTATATCTTCCTCATTTGTATGCCTAATAGCGTCTATTGGGGATATTTTATTTATTTTTCGCATCGGCATAAGGCTTGATATAATTGTGATTATGTATGTTATCAAAATCCCAATAAGTATTGGTAATACTGGAAATACCATATACATTTCCACATTGGTTATATGACTTTATGATATTTAATATATATGATTTGTTTGGATTTGATGGCATATATATATCAACAATAGTATTTGCAGCACTACTTGGATTATTAATGTATATTTTATGTAATATAATATCTAAGAACGAAGTTTTTTCCCTTGTAGGAACAGTTGCTGGAATGTATTGTATGAGACCATATATTGCAGCTAGAGCACAGCTAATTACATTTTCACTTTTTCTACTAACAATAATTTTTATAGAGAAGTTTTTAGAAACTGGAAAAAAGAGATTTGCAGTACCACTTTTTATAATACCAATATTAATTGCTAATTTTCATGTTGCAGTATGGCCATTTTATTTTGTCTTGTATATACCTTATGTTGCAGAATACATATTATCTCTTGGAATAATTAATATAGATATTATTTTATATATAAAGAAATTTGCTTTAATAGTAGCTAATAAAATACATAAGTTTAATAGTTTTAATATAAAAATAAATAATATAGATAATAAGATTAAAGATAATAAGAGAAAAAGAAAAATTAATATGGAAAATCCATATAAAATAAAAATTGAAAGAAATAAAAACGAAAAGTGGCTTATTTTAATAGCTTTAATTTGTATATTAACAGGACTTTTAACTCCAATTGGAACTACTACACCTTACACATATTTATACAAAACAATGTCAGGAAATACAACTAAAGTTATAAATGAGCATTTACCACTAACTTTAGCAAATAATAAACAATGTACAGTATTTTTAATTATATCTTTAGCACTTCTAATATTTACAGATACAAAAGTAAAAGCTAGATATATGTTTTTTTTAATAGGTCTTACAATATTAACATTTATGACAAGAAGACAGTTTTCACTTCTTGCGTTAATTGGAACACCAATAGTAATAGGAATATTAAACTCATTATTTGAAAATAATATTCCTGGGATGAAAGAAAAACTATTTAAAGTATTTACTACAATTGTAGGAGCTGGACTTATTGTAGCGGTAGTATTTTTAGTAGGAATGAAATTTTATAAACAGAAAAAAGATAGTGTATATATAACATCATCATATCCAGTAGATGCAGCAGATTGGATGATTAATAATTTAGATATAGAAAATATAAGGTTATTTAATGAATATAATTATGGAAGTTATTTATTATTTAGAGATATTCCAGTTATGATTGATTCTAGATGTGATTTATATACACCAGAATATAATACTAAAACAAAAAATCCAGAGGATGGAGAAGATATATTTATGGATGTGCAAAATGTATGTACATTAGCTATTGGATATGAATCAATTTTTACTAAATATGATATTACTCATGTAATTTCATATTCGAATTCAAAATTATCAATGTTACTTAGACGAGATGAAAGATATAGAGAAATATATAATAATTATGGATTTATAATATTTGAGAGAAATGTAGAGGATATTTAAAAAAGTGGATAAAAAACAAGAAAAAGAATATACAATAACAAATGAAAATAGTAATATTAGATTAGATAAAGTAATTCAAATATTAGACAATGAGTTATCAAGAATGGCAGTTCAAAGAAATTTGGAAAATAATATTACCGTAAATGGAAAAAAAGAAAAGGCTTCATATAAAGTAAAAATAGGAGATAAAATTAAAGTAATAAAAGAAATACCTAAAGAGTCTAAAATGGAAGGAGAAGATATACCACTTAATATTATTTATGAAGATGATGATATTTTAATATTAAATAAGGAAAAAGGAATGGTAGTTCATCCTGGAAATGGTAATCCTACTGGAACTGTTGCTAATGCTGTTATGGCATGGTGCAAAGAATCCTTATCTGGAATTGGAGGAGAGATAAGACCTGGTATTGTTCATAGAATAGATAAAGATACATCAGGAATACTTATTATTGCTAAAAATGACAAATCACATATAGATATAAGTAATCAGATAAAAAATCATACTACAAAAAAGACTTATGTAGCTCTTGTAAGAGGAAGAATAAAAGAAAATGAAGCAACAATAGATATGCCAATTGGAAGAAGTAAAAAAGATAGAAAAAAAATGGCAGTTGACAAAAATGGAAAAAATGCTATAACACATATAAAAGTAATAAAAAAATATAAAAACTACACATATATTAAAGTAAATATAGAAACAGGAAGAACTCATCAAATAAGAGTGCATTTGCAAGAGATAGGATACCCAATAGTTGGGGACATGGTATATTCAAATGGAAAAAATCCTTTTGGTGTTGAAGGACAAATGTTGCATGCTCAGAAAATAGAATTTTTTCATCCTACTACAAAGAAAGAGGTTACATTTGAAGCAGAACTTCCAGAATATTTTAAAGAAGTTTTAAAAAGGTTAGATAAGGAAGAGGAATAAAAAAGTGGAAGAAAGATTACAAAAATTTTTAGCAAATGCTGGAATCGCTTCTAGGAGAAAATGTGAACAATATATTTTAGATGGAAGAGTTTCAGTAAATGGGATAGTAGTAAATCAGCTTGGTATAAAAATTAATCCTGATAAAGATGAGATTTTATTAGACAATAAAAAAGTATCTGTAAACGATGAAAAAGTCTATATCTTATTAAATAAACCTATTGGATATGTAACTACTTCAAAAGAACAATTTGGAAGAGATAAAGTATTAGACTTAGTAAAAATAAATAAAAGAGTAGTTCCTTGCCGGAAGATTAGATATGTACACATCAGGTGCTATTATTTTAACGAACGATGGAGATTTTGTATATAAGATTACGCACCCAAAACATGAAATAACAAAAACATATACAGTTACTTTAAAGGGAAAAGTTTCAGAAGATGAAATAGAAAAACTTAAAAATGGAGTAGAGCTTGATGATGGATTTATTACAAGTAAAGCACTTGTTAGAAAAATAAAAGAAGATATAGAAAATAATAAAACAAGGCTTGAAATAGTAATACATGAAGGAAAAAATAGACAAGTAAGAAGGATGTGTGAAGCAATAGGAAAACATGTACTTGCACTTCATAGAACAAAAATAGGTAATTTATCAGTAAAAGATATTGATATAGGAAAATGGAGATATTTAAGTGAAAAAGAGGTAGCATATTTAATAAAATAGTGATAAGATAAATATATAATATTTCAAAATATACAAATGATAAGGAGAGAAGTTAAAAATGAATAACCAATATCCAAAAAAATTTATTTCAGAAAAGGGAATAGAATGGATTCAAAATGACTTAAAAACAGGAGATATATTATCAGGAACTGTCAAAAATATAAAGCCATTTGGAGTATTTGTAGAAGTAGAAAATGGTGTTGTTGGTCTTCTGCACATAGAAGACATTTCTGTTTCCAGAATTAAAAGTCCTGAAGAAAGATTTGAAATTGGACAAAAAATAAATGTTATGGTAAAATTCATAGATAAAGAGTTAAACAGAATAGAACTTACTCATAAAGAGCTTCTTGGAACTTGGGATGAAAATGTTATAAGCTATGAAGAAGGCTCAAAAGTTAAAGGAATTGTGAGGGAAGTTGAGAAAAAGGGAAATGGAATCTTTATAGAATTAAAGCCAAATTTAGTAGGACTTGCTGAGTTTAAAGAAGGATATGAGTATGGACAAACTGTTGATGTTTTTATAAAGAAAATTGTAAAAGACAAAAAGAAAATAAAATTGTTAATTGTTTAAACCTAAATAATAATTTAAGTAGGAGGTAAAAAAATGGTTGAAGATGAAAAAATTAAAACGCAAGTGTCACCATTTGCAATGAAAGAAGGAGAAATTAAGACCTTTGATGGAAAGGATGGATATGTCTCAATAAACCAAATTATTCATAGAATAAATTTAGGGCATATTTCAGATGTTCATTTTAAAATTCTAGAATTAGTAAACGAATTTGAATTTATGACATCAAGACAAATATATCAAATATTAGTTCATAGAAATATTGAAATAAAATCACAAGACAAGTTAAATAACAAATTAGAACAACTAATAAAGACAAAAATACTTACAAGATATTATTTTTCAAGTGAAGATGGAAAATGTATATATAGAGTATATTGTCTAGAAAAAATGGGAAAATATTTATTAGGTTCAAGAAATGTAGAGTGTAAGTGGCAACCAACAGATAATACAAAACCAGTAGAAATGATAAAGAAAAGATTAGCAGGAAATCAAGTTATTATAGCTTATATGAGAAAAGTAGCAGCTTTTGATTCCTATACAGTAAAACCAGCAATAACAGCTAAAAAATCTGGAAAGGTTTTTAAAGCAAATCGGAGGAGTTAAAATTTCAAAAAATAATGCTAGTATGGATTTTATATTTGAAGTTGTAAGAAGAGAAGAAGATTGGAAAGAAAGATTTATTGACAGAATGAAATTATATAAGGAGTTTTATGAAGATTTTGTACAATTTGATTCTGGATATGAAAGACAACCTCAAATTATATTAGTTGCTGAAGATGAAAAGCACATGATAGAAATATTTAAAGAAATTGTAACTAATAAATTAGAAATTAAAAATATAAAATTATATTTTACAGCAGATTTAAGTCAAAATAGTACAAAACTTAATAAATCTTTAGTAGAGTTTGGAACAGATAGTGCAACTGGAAAATATAAAATGAATAATATAGATGTTAAAATATTAGGATAATAATTTTCTAAATCTAATGAAAAATAGAAGAGGAGAATTTAAAATGAAAAATGAAACTGAAGGTAAAAATAATATAAATATTGGAATTATATTAATTTTTGCAGTTCTTATATTACTCTTAATAGGAAATATTTTAATATTAATTTCTAACAAGAAAAATGATGAAAAGTTAGATATAATTACAAATAATATAATGCAAAATAGTGATGAGAATACTATAAATTAAATAAAAAAATACAACTTCTAAAATGAAGTTGTATTTTTATTATTATTAATTATTCTTATTTTCATCATTATTTGTATTTCCTAGATTAAAACTAATAGCATCATCATTTTCAAAGAAGTATTTCATATCTGTTGTATTATATTGTATTGGGTCATCTTCTTCAAATTCTCCTGGTGTAAACTTAGATTTTTGAAATAAAGATTTAACTCCAGCTGATACTATATTATCATTTGATGGAGAGTTTTCATCTATAATAGCACTTCCAGTATATTTAGAAAAGTTATAAATTTTACTTGGATGTTTTTCTTTATATTTTGATTCTAGAAAATCAAGTTTTCCTTTACCAACAATCATCTTTCCTTTTAAATCTCTTGTTTTAAATATAATAGCTTTAAATTTTTGAGATTGTACTTTTCCTGCTTTAAAATTCTTTTTCCATGCCCATTCAATATTTCCATATTTAGCATCATATTCTTTATTTTTACTATCATAACTATTAGTATATTTCCACTCTCTTTTTTCTCCAAATTCTTCTTCCCACCACTGGTTATCTTCAGGAGTATTATTACCAAAAACAATTTTAGTAGTACAGTTAGCCATAATTGTTTGTCTATAATTTTCTCCATTTGCTGTTCCAAACTGTGATAAGTTTTGAGAAGATATAATTAATCCAACTCTATATTTTCTAAATAGAGTAAAGAAATCTTCTGTTGCTTTACATACAAATGGAGGAAATTCATCTATATATAAGAAGTGAGGTATTCTAGTCTTTTCATTTCCAGGTCTTGAAATAACAGAATGTTGCATTAATAATAAGGTAAATAATCCAAAAGCTTTATTAACTGCTGCTCCTAAATCACCTCTTCTTGTACATATAAGAGTAATTTCACCATTTTCTAAAGCTTGGTCAAAATTTATATTATTAGTTCTGTTACATAAGATATTTCTAACTCCAGGAAAACGTAATAAATTTTCAAGTTGAGAACTAGAGGCTTGAAGTGCTTTTTCAGTATCTTTTCTTCCATTAGCTCCTTTATAGAAATTATTTTTGAAGTAAGTTAAAAGAATATTGTATTTATTAGCAAGTTCTTCATCTTTTTTTAATTCTTCACAAAATTCTTCAACTAAATCAAAGTTATTTAACATTTTTAATAAATCTTCTAAATTAGGAAGCATTCCATCATTTAAAGTAGGATATACTTCTTTTAATAAAAGTGATAAATTTTCAATTGCTTGAGAAGTGATATTTTGCATAAATGCTTCTTCTGGAGTAACATTGTTTGTTTCATACATTCTTTTTAATACTGCAGATATTGCAAGTGCTGTTTTAACTGTATCATCAAATACAAAAGGATTTAATCCAATTGATTCTTCATTATTTGGGTCAACTAAATTATATTTCATACCATAATTATCTAATACATTAATTATATGTGTTATTGATTCATAATCAGGAGCAACATAAGTTAACCCTAAATTTTTATATATTGTTTTAGTTCCAGATGAATAATAAACTAAATTTTTTAGATATGCATTAAATAATTTTTCTTTTCCAGGAGATATAGCTAACATATTTAATGAAAAGTTTGAATTTATATAATCATTTGTATATGGTTTTGCCATTGTTGCTAGTCCTGTTCTAAGTGCTGTAAATCCTAATTCTTTTGAAGTTTCTCTAAAAAAGTATTTTCTTTCAATATCTCTTGCTATCATTGGTTCAAAAGCCATTGTTGTTTTACCAGAACCAGATGTACCAACAATAAGAGTTGATTCGAATCTTCTACATTCAGGAATTTTAATTGTCTTACCAAATTCACCCTCTTTACATATAAACATTTCACAAGTATAAGGACCCCATCCATCTTTATTATTAGCTAAGCTAATTCCGTTATAGTCAGCAATAGAATCTTTAATTTCTTTTGTATCACCAAAACTTGAATATATTTTTTTAAAGAACGGATAAAATGTCATAATAGGTATGTAAAATGCAAGTGCAGTAAATGCAGGTTTTATTAAGTCCATAAAGTTATTTACAAGTCCAACATAATTTGGAACTGAAAATAGTAAAAGCCAACATAATTTATTTGCCCATTGTACAAGCATTGAAATACCAATTATATATAGTCCTACACAATATAATGTAAATAAAGAAAATTTCTTTTTATCATCAGTTGCAAATTTTGAGCCTCCAGAGAATAGAAATGCAAATACAGGACATGCTAAAGCAAATGTATACATGAATGGACCCCAGTAATCTACTGAAATTCCAGAAAAACACATAAATAAAACTTCAACTATCCTATCTACACAAAAATAAACTGAAATTAAAGTTAATAAATATGTAAAGAATGTATTTCTATCTGTTTTTATTATTTTCAAAAACTTATCTATATATTTCCAAAACAAATTTCCAATTAGTTTCAAATTTTTTCCCACCTTTTAATAAAATATACACTTATATTATCCTACAAAAATGCTAAAAAAACAATACTTTTTTGTAAAATAGTGTACCAAAATATACAAATTATATATAAATGAAGTTTTAATAAAAATATAAGGTAAGAAAAAATAATAATCATTATCATATTTTATTATTTATTGAATAAATAGAAGTGAATAGATTGTATTTTTTTTTTA
>JAAWJE010000001.1 GCA_022796725.1 Clostridia bacterium
ATTTATGAGAATTATAATGGAAATTTTAAGAATAATCAAAATTCATCTGATGAAATATTCTATAAATTAGATGAAAGTATTTTGCTAGAAAGTGAATTAGAAAGAAATGTTATAGAAAAAACAATTCCAGATGATTCAAATGAAGAAGAATTAAGAGTTAGTAAGTTATTTTTAGTGGAATTTGAGACATTAGATGATACAAGAAAGAATAAAATAAGGATAAAGTCTAAAACAAAAGAGTACACAAATAATGAATTAGATGATACAATAATTATAAGTGAATATATATGGCTTGATGATACACATCTTTTATATTCAATCAATGGAAAAGGAATATATATTTATAATGCAATTACAAGAAAAACAAGAACTTTAATAGAAGGAAAGAATGAAACATATAATGTAATGGATTACGATAGAGAATCTAAAGTATTAAAATATGATGATAAAAGAGTAGTAATTAGATTTTAAAGGATACAAGGAGAAAGATGAAGAAAATAAAAAACTTTTTTAAAAAAATAGTAATTATATATCTTGTTTTTTTCATACTACTTTCAAATATGTCTCAATGCTTAGCGAGGGCTTATGATGATGCTTGTGGAGAATATGTGTCAGACTATGCTAAAAAATTTATAGAGCAGTATGGTGGAGACTCTACATATTATTTATCACAAGAGATTGCTTGGGGTGGAGGTTCATTTGGAAATGGAACATTTAAAAGTTGCTGTACAAGTGGCGTTAAATATATGTATGAAATGGCTTTAGGAATAAATATATATGATTATGGATATAGTGCTTTATCTGATAATAACTTATCAATAACTTCACAATATTGGGATAAAATTCCAACATCAGAAGCAAAACCAGGAGATATTTTGGTAAAAGCAGGTCATGTTGAGATGTCTGTTAGTAATGGAGCAAATGACCATGCTGACTTTGGTTCTACTGGAAAAAGTAGTGCAGTAATGCACTATAATGCAAGAGATTCTTTTACAATAGCAATAAGAATGAAGAATAATGTTGATGTAAACCCAAATGGAAAAATTACAGGTTCAAGTTCTACAAGTAATTATGATGAAGAAAGAGATAGTATATATGGTTCAAATGGATTTATATATCAAGGTGTAGCGACATTATCAGGTTATGAAAGTGGAGGAACTTTAGGAAAGTGGCTATTTGATACTTTACTTAAAATACTAGACTGGGTAATAGGAATACTAACATATTTAATAAGAATAGTAATAGTAGGTTGGACAGTAATAGTAGAAAGAGTATTTATAGATGGTATAGTAAATGCTGTTACAGGAATAGAAAATACTAAAGAGTCAGAAGAAGATGATGAAAATAATGAAGAAGAGGAAAAATTAGAAGATATAGGGGATGAACAAAATTCAGAAGAATATATTGGAACAGGTGTACAAGAGGTAGCAAGTGTAGGTTCAAGTACTAAAATAACAACTTCTTCAAAAGCTAATGTAACAGTAGAAAATATAGTATTTAATAGGGTGCCAATTTTAGATATAAACTTCTTTAACTTCGAAACAGCATTAACAGTAAAGAGAAATGAAGGAAATATATTTAGACCAGGAACATTAATAGGAAATGCTGGAAAAGGCGTAGAAGTAGTAGAAGCACAGATTGATAAAAATGGAATAATTTATATATTAAAAACAGCAATAGCAATGTGGTATTATACTTTTAGAGTAATGGCAATAGCAGTTATGTTAATAATACTAATATATTTAGGAATAAGAATGGCTTTTTCAACAATAGCAGATGGAAAAACAGTATATAAAGAAATGATAATAGGTTGGGTAACAGGTCTTATATTGTTATTTGTAATGCATTATATAATATATGCTGCAATAATAGTAAATGAAGGATTAGTAAAAATTATAGCAGGTACTCAAGTAAATCTTGGTGGAGATGAGATATCATTATATGAAACTGTAAGATCAAAGGCATATGAGATAAAAGCATCAACAGGCTGGTCAGGAACAATAATGTATATGGTTTTAGTATATTATTCTGTAAGATTTTTATTAATCTACTTGAAAAGATATTTTACAGTAGCACTACTTGCAATACTTTCTCCTTTAGTGGCATTAATGTATGCATTTGAAAAAATAAATAAAAAAGGAAAAAAAGCAGCAATATATTCAATGTGGTTAAAAGACTTAATTTCTATAGTATTATTACAATCAGAGCATGCACTTATATATGTAGTATTTGTAGTAATTCCACTAAAACTTACAGGAACATCTCTAGTAGGAATAGCACTTGCTTTAGCATTCTTAAGTTTTATGCTTCCAGATGCAGACAATATTATGAGAAAAATAATGGCTTTTACAGAAGGCCCATCAAGTTTAATGAGTGAAAAAATGCCTAATATAGCTAAAATGCAAATAGCTGGAATGAGTATGAAAAAAATAGGAAAGGTTTATAATAAAACAATTATAAGACCAGCTAGAAACTTTGTAGGAGCAGGTATATCACATGCAACTGATAGATTTAGAGAATTTAGAGAATCACTTAGACCACTTACAGAAGAACAAAGACAAAATGAACAAAATTTAGCAGATATTGAAAAAAAGAAAATAGAAAAAGAAAAAGAAGTAAAGACAAGAACAAAAGAAGAAATACAAAGAGCTTTAGGAGTAGCAGGAAGTGCGGCAGCAGGGGCAATTCAGACATTAGCAGGAGTAGCAGGAACAGTAATAGATTTAGAAGCTGGAACTGTATTACTAGGAAGAGGAATGAGTTCATTTATAGATGCATCAGATAAATTAAGAGAAATACGAGGTCCAAAACATTTAAGACCAGGAGCTTCAAAAAGATATACTTTTAATGGAGTAAGATTAGCAGACAAAAGAACTGCGGAACAATTGATGCTAAATTTAAGAAGAGATAATATAAATTATACAATTGATGCAAGTGGAAGAATAAAAGCAGGGAATACTTTAAGAGAGCATAGAAGATACATAAATAAATATGTAAAATCAAATAGTAATTTATTAACTAAAGGATTAAAATTTGCTACGGGAGCAGGATTAATTGAAAAATTAGCAATTCCAGCAAATGAAATTGATGTAAGAGATAGAGCATTAATAAGATTATATGATAAAGCAAGAGATAGAGAAAATGAGCTAGTAAGAGAATATAAATTTGCTAGAAAAAAACAAGATGAACTAATAGCATCAATAGCAGAGAAAAATCCAGATTTAGCAGCGAAATTACAAGCAAAGCAAAATGCAGAAATGGAAAATGCAATGCTTACATTATTAGAACCAATACCAATGGAAGATATAGAAGAGGCAATATCAAAATATGAGTCTAAAGGTGGAAAAATTGATTTTGGAGAAAATCAAGATATAAGTGAACTAGATGTAGAACAAAAAATACAGGGAATATCAAATGAATTAAATACTATTCTAGAACAAAAGAAGAGTAAAGTAAGAGTGGGAGAAAGTTTTACAAACAGATTAAAAGCAAGATTAGAAAAAATAGAAGAGCAATCAGATAGAAATATTAATAAATCAAAAGCAAAAAATAGAAGAAGATCAAAAATGCAAGATGAAATTGACAGAAATGATCCAAATTCTTCAGAATATGCACCAAGGCAATTAGGAAAAGATATAGATAAAATGACTAATCCAGATTTATCAGTAGATGATAATACTTTAGATACAGAAAGAAAAACATCTAGAACTAAGCCAATAAGAATGAAATTAGAAACTGATAATGATGATTTAACCAAAAATGGAGTACAAAAATCAGAATCTTTAAAAGAATCAATATATAAAACAACAAAAGCAGTAGAAGCTGTAGAAATAGATTCAGATATAAGAGTGGAAAATTTAAAACCAATAATGTTAAAATTAATAGAATTACAAAATCTAAATGAAGAAGCAGAAGCTTTGGGGCAAGATCCATTATATAATATAGAAGAGATTGTCAAGATGCTTAAAGATACTTAAAAATAAAAAGGAAAGTAATTAGAAAATAAATTACTTTCCTTTTTAGTAAAATTGTAAAAGGAGAAAATTAAATGGTAAAAATATTATTTGTTTGTTTAGGAAATATATGTAGGTCGCCAATGGCAGAATTTGTATTTAAAGAATTAGTAAAAAGAGAGAAAATTGAAAATAAATTTTATATTTCTTCAGCAGCTACAAGCACAGAAGAAATAGGAAATGATATACACTATGGTACAAAAAACAAACTAGATAAAATGAATATTCCTTATGATTACCATAGAGCAAGACAAATTAAAAAAGAGGATTATGAGAAATATGATTTTATAATTGGAATGGAAGATGATAATTTATTAGCAATAAAAAGAATAGTAGGTGAAGATAAGGAAAGGAAAATATATAAATTATTATATTTTTCACCAAATGTAAGAGATATAGCTGACCCATGGTATACAGGAAATTTTGATAAAACTTATGACGATGTTTTAGAAGGATGTACTTTGTTACTAGAACATATTAAGAAAATTTACAACATATAGAAATTATGCTAAAATATAAAAAATTTAAACTAGAATAAAAGAGGGATATTTAGTGGGAATAAAAAAGAATGATGAATATATAGTAGATATAATAGATAATGGTATAAATGGAGAGGGAATTGCAAAAATTGATGGATTTACAATATTTATTCAAGGTGCAATTAAAGGAGAGAAAGCAAAGATAAAAATTTTGAAGGTGCTTAAGTCAAAAGGTTATGGAAAAATATTAGATATAATAAAAAAGTCAGATAGTAGATGTATAGAAGACTGTGATACTTTTAAGAGATGTGGTGGGTGCACATTAAGACATGTCAAATATGATGAAACATTAAACATAAAGAAAAATATTGTAGAAAATACTTTAAAAAAACAAAATTTAGAATATGTAAAGGTAAATGATTGTATAGGAATGGAAGAACCATTTTTTTATAGAAATAAATTACAATATCCTTTTGGAGTAAATGATTTAGGAAAAGCAGTAATTGGAGTATTTGCGGAGAGAACTCATACAGTTATAGAAACTAAAAAGTGTATGATACAAAACGAATTAATACAGAATATAGCAGAGAGTATATGTACACTTATTAATAAGTATAATATACAAGTATATGATGAGAAAACTGGAAAGGGTAGTATTAGACATATAGTTATTAGAATTGGTATTAAGACAAATGAAGTAATGGTTACATTTGTTATAAATGACGACAAGGAGAAAAATTATGTTAGATATGAAAGAAAATTAGTTGAAGATATTATAAATAAATATAAGGAAGTTAAAACAATAATAAAAAATATAAATAATAAGAATACTAATGTAATTTTAGGAGATAAAAATGAAGTATTATATGGAAGCGGATATATATTTGATAAATTATTAGGATATAAGTTTAAAATATCTAATATGTCTTTTTATCAAGTAAATCATGTACAAACAGAGAAATTATATTCAAAAGCTATTGAATATGCAGATATAAAGAAAGATGATATAATTTTTGATTTATATTGTGGGATAGGTACTATTGGAATTTGTGCATCTAAAAATTGTAAACATTTATATGGAATAGAAACAATAAAAGAGGCAATTGATGATGCGAAAGAGAATGCAAAGATAAATAATCTAGATAAATCAACTTTTTTTGTTGGAAACGTAGAGGATATATTACCTAAGTTTGTAAAAGAAAATAATATTGTACCAGATGTTATATTTATAGATCCTCCAAGAAAAGGATGTGATAAAGTAGTTTTAGATACTATACTAGATGCTAAGCCTAAAAAAGTAGTATATATAAGTTGTAATCCTGCAACTTTAGCTAGAGATTTAAAAATATTAGAGGGTGAATATAAAATAAAGGAAGTTACACCAGTTGACATGTTTTCGTATACGAGTCATATTGAAACTGTTACACTTTTAATATTGAAAACCAGTAATTTAAAAAGTAAAAATGTTGCATTTGTCAGAACAATTAACTAAAGAATTTGGAAAAGGACAGTTACAAATTTAAAATATATGAGGCAGTTTTATCGTGCTTTTCCAATTTGCCACACACTGTGTAACGAATTTAGTGAGCTCATTATAGAATATTAATAAGAATTGGATAATAGATTTAAAATTAGGTGATGTAACACATCAAAAATGTATGTAAATTATTACCTAGAGAAATAATGAATGAAGGAAATAATTCACCAATAGGAATTGTGCTTTGTGTGGATAAAAGTGAGCAGGTTATAAAATATACTTTGCCAGAAGAAAATAATCAAATATTTGCTTCAAAATATAAATTATATTTACCAACAGAAGAATTCAAGAAAAAATTAAATTTAGATAATTATGTAAAAAAAGACAACGAAATAGAAAATTGAACTTAAATGAAATTGTTTAGAAAAGCAATTTCATTTTTTTATATTGTATGCTAAAATTATGTCATAATTTGATAATGATAGGAGAAAAAAATGAAGTGTTATATAAAAGATTATCCAAGACCACAATTTGTAAGAAAAGAATGGGAAAGTTTAAATGGTGAATGGAACTTCATATTTGATGATAATAATGAAGGAGAAATAAAAGAATATTTTAAAGATTTTCCAATGAATAAAAAAATAATTGTACCATTTACATACGAAACTAAATTAAGTGGAATAGAAGATGAAAGTGTACATTATATAGTTTGGTATAATAGAAAAATAAATATATCTAAAAAACAATTACAAGATAATAATATAATATTGAATTTTGAAGGTAGTGATTATAAAACAAAAGTGTGGATTAATGGAAATTATATAGGAGAAAATATTGGAGCATATTCAAGATTTTCATTTGACATAGAAAAATATGTTATGGAAGGTGAGAATGATATTACAATAAAAGTAGAAGATTCTCTATCAAAAGACCAACCTAGAGGAAAACAAAGATATAAAAAAGAAAGCTGGAAATGTTGGTACATACAAACAACAGGAATATGGAAAACAGTATGGTTAGAATGGACATCTAAAAAATACTTAAAAAGAATTAAAACTACTCCAAAAACAGATAAAGTACAATTAGAAATAGAAACTAATTTGTCAGAACAAGATATTGAAGAGCAAAAATATTATATTGAAACAGAAATATCGTTTAATGGACAAATATTAAATAATACAAAAGAAATGATAAATAATAATTATCAAAAAATTGAGATAAATATAGCAAAAGAAGAAATAGAACACAATATACAAAAATGGTCAATGAATAATCCTAATTTATATGATATTAATTATAAATTATACTATGAAGATAAAGTAATAGATAATGTAGGATCTTATTTTGGAATAAGAGAAATAGAAATTAAAGGAAATAAAATATTATTAAATGATGAAGAATTGTACTTAAAATTAATACTAGATCAAGGATATTGGAAAGAATCACATTTAACACCTCCAAGTGAAAATAGTCTAATAAAAGATATAGAAAGTGTTGTAGCATTTGGATATAATGGAATTAGAAAACATCAAAAAATAGAAGATGAGAGATTTTTATATTGGTGTGATGTTAAAGGTATATTAGTATGGGGTGAAATGGCAAATTGTTATAATTTTGATGATACCACACGGCCACACATGCCGGGGTGGAGAGGTTTATACGTCAATGCAATGAAGCTATGGA
>JAAWJE010000078.1 GCA_022796725.1 Clostridia bacterium
AAATTAGTAGCTTAGAAAAAAATAAAATCAATAATCATTTTATATCCAGATATTTTAACTTATAGTGTCGTTTCTATTTTTATAATATATACTTTTATAGTATATGATAGTTAAAAATAAAAGTATAGATAAAATAAAAAATGACAAAATTAGATATTAATAGCAGAAAATGGTATTGAAAAAATTTTTTCTATATGTTATAAATAAAATGATATAATACATAAGAAGATAGAAAGGAAGTTTAAAATGGATAAAAAGAAAATATTTATGAAAATTATGACTTGGATTATTGTAGGTGGATTATTAGTTGCATTATTAGTTCCAACAATATATCAAATTACTATGATGATTAAAGGATAGTAAAAAAATAAGATTGGAGTGAATAATGAGTTCATTAATTGAAGGATTTGATAGACTTGTTGATATAAATATTACAGAATATATAAAAAATTTATTTTATCATCCTTTTAATGTAGCAATGTTTATATTAGATATTGCAATAGTTGTTTTTTGTATAATAAACATGGCAAAATTAATCAAAGATACAAGAGCATGGCAATTGTTAAAAGGAATATTTTTAATATTATTTGCAACATTTATAAGTAAGGTATTAAAACTAACAATAGTAAATTATATATTAACACAATTTATGACATGTTTTGTATTTGCATTAATAGTAATATTTCAACCAGAACTTAGAAGAATGCTTGAACAATTAGGAACAGGTAAATTTAGAAGAGTTTTTGGAATTGAAATAAAAACATCTGATATAAAAATGAAGGAACAAATATATAAAGTAGCAATAGCTGCAACAGAAATGTCAAATTCGAAAACAGGTGCTTTAATAGTTTTTGAAAGAGATATAAGATTAAATGATATAATAAGTACAGGTATAGAATTAAATGCAGAAGTTTCGCCACAACTATTAGTAAATTTATTTGTTACAAGAACACCTCTTCATGATGGAGCAGTAATTATAAGTAACAATAAAATATCTGCTGCTTCTTGTATGCTACCCCTTTCAAATGATTCTAGTATTCCACAAGAATTAGGAACTAGACATAGAGCTGCAATAGGAATTTCAAAAGAAACAGATGCTGTAGTTGTTATAGTATCAGAAGAAACTGGGAAAATATCTATTGCTAAGGATGGAACTTTAATAGCAGATGTAAAAAACGAAACATTAAAGAAAATTTTAATAAAAAATTTAATCACGGAAAAAAATAAAACAGATGAAAAAGTAAAAAATGAATAAGTATATAAACTTAATTATTTTTATAATAAAAGGAGGATAAAAAAATGAAGAACAAAAGCAAAAAATTGCTAGTTGAAATTGCATTTATTTTAGCATTTATAATAATGAGTAATTTTAATATAGCAAAAGCAGCAGATTATGTACCAAATATAAGTACATGTATGCCAAAGGTCAATGGGATACATGAGTATGCAGGGCAACAAATAAAACCAGAAGTTGGTTTTAATAGAAATCTTACAGAAGGAACAGATTACATTGTAGAATATAAATCTACAGATTTAAAGAATCCAGGAACAAAAAAATTAATTGTTAAAGGAATTCACAATTATTATGGTGAAGTTGAATTAACTTATGTAATAAAACCTGCACCAATGAGAGATGTAACAATTACAAATGTTACTGAATCTACAATAACTATAGGTTGGAAAGTATGGGAAAATGGAGCAGACAAATATTTAGTAGGAATAAAAGATGAAAATAAAAATACTTGGAAACAAGTAGAACCAGTAAAAAATGAATGTACTTTAAATAATTTAGAAGGTGGAAAGACTTATACTATTGGAGTTGTACCAGCATATTATGAAAAAGAAGAAAAGAAAGATTATGAAGGTAATTATTCATTTGCTACAACAATAACAACACCAAATAGAGTAAAAAATTTAAAAACAAGTATTATTAATACTACACAAACAAGAATTACTTGGAATGGAAATAAAGAAGCTAAATACAAAGTTTATTACCTAAATGAAGGTGAAAGTAACTGGGTAGAAGCTGGAGAAACAGAAGAAGAATATTTTGATATAAATACTACTGATTTAAAAGGTGAATATAAGGTAAAAGTTATAGCTTATGTAACAAGAGATGGACAAAATGTTGATTCACAAGAAGCTATTTTCTCAAATTCTATGTTACCAAAAGCACCAGTTCAAGGTCCAACGATATTATTAAATGATGGAATACAAATAAAATGGACTTCTTCAGAAAATGTAAAAGGATATGTTATATATAGAATTAGTACAATAGATACAGCTTATAGAAAAATAGCAACAGTAGGTGGTTCAATACGTACATATACTGATAAAAATGTTGTAACAGGTAGAATATATCAATATAAAATAGTAGCTTTTAATGAAGTTACTGGTAGTACATATTATGGTAAATATTCAAATGTTAGAAGTAGATTAATGATTGTGAGACCTAGTAAATTAAGTGTAACTACTTATCCTACAAGTGCAAAAATTACTTGGTCAAAAGTTACAAATGCAAAAGGATATAAAATATATAGAGCAAAATCTACTAAAGGACCATATTATTTAATTAAAACAGTAAAAGGAAATTCAATATTTTCTTATACTGATAAAAATTTATCAAGATATAAAAATTATTACTATAAAGTAAGAACATATTATATAAATAATTCAAAAACATATTATAGCAATTACACAGGATATGCTGCTAAATATCCTCTAGCAAAAGTTAATTTAAAATCAGCTACATATAGTTCAAAAAAATATAATAAATTAACTTGGAGCAAAGTTAAATATGCAAATGGATATCAAGTTTGGAGATCAACTTCAAAAAATGGAACTTATAAAAAAGTAGCGACTGTAAAGGGAAATGCAAAAGTATCTTATAAAGATAAGAAAATAACACCAGGTGTAACTTACTACTATAAAGTAAGAGCATATAAAGGAGATTTAAGAGGTCAATATTCAGTAATAAAAACAAGAACTACTGGAACAGTAGCACAACAATTAAATAGAATAAAATTGAAAACTAAATCAACTGGTGATAAAAAAATAGATGCTATTTTAAATAAAATGGTAAAGAGAGCTATTACAAGAGAAGGTATGTCAAATTATGAAAAAGCAAAAGCTTTATATGCTTATGTACAAAAGAATTTGAATACTAAAGATGGATTTAGTAGCAATCATTTTGCAGGAACATATTGCGAACTATTAAGATATATTGGTATAAATGCTAATTGTATATATGGAAAATTTAAGACAAAGAGTGGATGGTCAGGACATCTTTGGGTAGAATATTCTATAAATGGAACAACATATATTTGTGATGTAAATATAGATAATTCTTATATGAAAAAGAATAAAGGAAAAGTACAATATCAACTATTCTTAAAGAAAAAATCTTCATTGACTTCAAAATATAAAAATGGAGTTAAATCATCTCATTATTTAGTAGATATATTTACAAAAAAGGTTGTTAAGATAACTAAATAGAAAATAAAAAACAAAGAGGATTTTATATCTTCTTTGTTTTTTTATAAATTAAATTTTATATTATTATCATTAAAATCTATAAATTTATATACAGCTTCTGCAAAAGCACCTTGAGAGACATTATTTTTAGTAGTATATGTTGCAACATTTTTAATTTCATCATAAGCATTTGCAACAGCAACTCCAATTCCTGAATGTTTTATCATACTAAAATCATTTAAGTTATCACCAACTGCCATTACTTCATCGTTTTTTAGTCCTAAATAATTTTTAAGAAAATCAAGTGCTTGGTTTTTATCAGTGTTTTTAGATGATATAGATAAGTATTCATATTCTTTATCTATTATCATATCTTTATATTTCCCAAATTTTGAAATTATTGTAATAGAAAGATTGTTGTTATGTAATAGTTTATCTTTTATATTATCTAAAGAAAAATCACTTGAAATTACTATTTGAAAAATGGATAAATTATTTTGCTTAATACATTCTAAAATATTATCAGTAATTAAAAATTTAGAATTAGAGAAAAAATTAAGTTTATAATTTCTGAGATCCATATATTTAAGTTTAGGTGTTATTATCTCTTTATCACTATAAGCATGAATATGAAGATTATATTTCTTGGCTATATTTATACAATTTTCAATTTGTTCTATTGAAAGTACATTTTTATAAATAGACTTTCCAGTTTTTAAATCAACTATATGAGAACCATTACCAAATATACCATATTGAGCATCGAATTTTGAGCATAAAGATTTACTTATTGAATATGACTTTCCAGTGCAAATAGCAAAATTTATATTTTGATTATTAATATCATTTATAGCAGTTATGTTATTAGGCGATATAAAATTATTTTCATCAATAATAGTACCATCTAAATCACTTGCAATTAATTTAATACTCATAAAATCACCTACAATATGATAATATTTTTAAAAAATTATATAATAAAAATGTTATAATCGCAAGTAAAAGTAATAACATTGATGAAAACTTAATAAGGTGGTATAATATTCGGAATTGGAGATGAAAAAATGAATATATATAAATTATTAAATGAAGCAGTTGATTATATAGAAAATAATTTAGAAGAAAAAATTGAATATAAAAAAATAGCTCAAATAATGGGAATGAATGAATATTCTATGCAAACTATATTTTATGCTATGTGTAATATTTCATTATCTGATTATATTAGAAAAAGGAGATTATCAAATGCAGGATATGACTTATATAATACAGACAGAACAATATTAGAAATAGCATTAAAATATCAATATAACAATGCAACATCATTTTCAAGAGCTTTTGAAAAGCTTTATGGAATAAAACCAAGTAAAATAAGAAATAATCCAAATGGATTAAAAATGTATTTAAGAATTAAATTTGATGAAAAAGAAGAGGTAAACAAATGTATAGAATATAGTATAATAGATATTGAAGAATTAGAACTTTATGGAATAGGAAAAAAAACAACAGTAGATAAGATAAGTATAGATGCTCCAAAGTTTTGGAAATTAAAATATAAACAATATGGGGAAAAATATGGGGAATTTGACTATGGAATGACTTCTTATGTAGATAGATTTAATAATGAGAATTGCGAATATTATGTTTTGTATAATAGAAAAGTAGAAGAGAAAGATTTAAAAAAAATAATTATACCAAAAAGCAAATGGATAAAAATAGGTATAAATTCACAAAAAGCACTAGATATACAGAGTGTAACTAATAAATTTTATAAAGAATTTATACCAAGTTCATCTTATAAATTTAGAGAATTACCAGAACTTGAACATTATCATGATGGAATAGTTGATTTTTTAATACCAATAGAAGAAAACTGATTTTTTTCATAAGAAAAATGTCAGTTTTTTTTTGTGATTTTTTATATAATTACTACTGTGGAGGGTTATATGAAAAAATATGTATCAGAAATATTTTTAACTACCGATTTTGTAAATGAAGATGAATGGCTTAAATTTATATTAGAAATATCAAGATTAAATGGTATTTTTAATAAGTGGAAGATAGTTATTGAAATAGAAAGAAATTTAGTAAAATATTATATAATAACCAAAAGAAAGATTCCTACTATATTAGGCGTATCAGGCAGTTTTTTTATAAAAAATATAGATAATATAGAAAATCAAAAAACAAAATTATATCCAGTATATATGGTAAAAAATAATGAAAATAATATAGTAGAAATATACGAAAAAAGCGAAGCAAAATATAATAAAAAAGTAAAAAGAATTGAAATAAAAATAATACCATTTAAACAAAACAATTATATTACTAAAACACATTTATATTTTGGAAATGATGAAAAAATTTTTTATAAGAGAAAAGCAGTATTTTTTATTCCACATATAGCAATTAGTATTGATTATACAAAACATAATAGGTTTTTATATAAGAAAGATGGAGTAAAATATTTAAAAATACAAAAATCAGTAAAAATCTTTAATAAAGAAAAAAATAATGATGATATATTAGAAATAAATGCGTTTCCATATTTTGAAGAAAAATATTATTTGAATATAAATGACTATGATTTTAATAAACATTCTTTAATTGTTGGAGCAAGTGGAAGTGGAAAATCAAAATTAATAGCGTCATTTATAGAGAGAATTTATGAAAACAAAGCTATTAGAGATGATTATAAAATAGTTGTTATAGACCCACATAGTTCACTAGAAGAAGATATAGGAGGAATGGAAAGCTTAAAAATTATAGATATGAAATCAACTGAAACATCAATGAATTTATTATCTAATAAGAGTGAAAATGTAAGTAGTAATACAGAAATACTAATGACAATTTTTAAAACAATTTTAGGAGAAGAATATAATTCAAGATTAGAGAGGGTACTAAGACATTCCATATATTTATTATTAAAAGAAAAGTTATTAAGTTTTGAAAATTTAAGAAAATTATTATCACAATCAGAATATAGAAATAAATTAGTTAAAGATTCAGAAGATATAGAAGTGCATATAAAAGAGTTTTTCTTAACTGATTTTAAGGAAATAAAATCATCTTCATATCAAGAGGCAATATCTCCAATTATAGCAATAATAGATGAAATGCAGATGCTTCCAGGATTTAAAGAAGGGAAAGATATAAATGATTTTGAAGATACAATAGAAAAAAATTTTTCTACGATATTTTCAATAAATCAGGCAGTATTGGGAGAAAAAGTAACTAAAATTATTTCTGGACTGATTATGGGACTTATGTTTAGTCTAGTACAAAGAAGAAGATTTGATAAAAATATAATATTTATAATTGATGAAATAGCAGTTGTAGAAAATCCTATACTAATTAGTTTATTATCAGAGGCTAGAAAGTATAATTTATCTTTAATTGTTAGTGGACAGTATTTAGGTCAAGTCAGTAAAGAACTAAGAGATGCTATATTTACAAATGTATATAATTATTATTCTTTTAGAATATCAAGAGAAGATGCAATGCTTCTAAATAATCATATGCAAATGGAAATGGCAGTAAAAAATACATATAATAATAGAATTAAATTGCTGACAGAACTTCCAAATAGAGAATGTATAGTAAGAATTAGTAAAAATGGAATTCTTATACCAGCTTTTAGATGTAAGACATTAGATTTTAGACCAATTCCAAAAGAAAAAAATCAGATATTACATAAAATAGTAAGGGAAAGTATATTAAAAAAAGATATAGAAATAAAAGAATTTAATTTTGAAATAGGAGATGACATAGATATAAAAAGTATAATGTCTTCTCAATCTACAAGTAGGAGGAAAATAAAATATGAATAAAGATGAAGTATTAGAAAACATTAATAAAATACTTTTAAATATTTTTGAAATAGAAAATCCATTTACAATAGAAGAAATATTAGAGAAATTTGCATTTGATGTAAAACTCCCAAAAGAAGTAATTGATAGTGTAACAAAAGAAAAAACTTGGACAGAGATGGAAAATTCAACTAATTTTATAAAACAAGTTAATATGGAAAAATATGATGAATATAAAGGCTGGATGATTACAAAAAGAGATATAAAGTCAGTAAAAGATATAATACAGATATGGAATAAAATTAATTATATTACAACAGAAAGAATATATAATTCAGAGAATGTGTCAGAAAGTGACACTATTTATGACTCAAATAATATTTATAGGTCAGTAGATTTGAGAAAATGCAAAAATGCTATATTTTCAGATGGATGTGGTGATTGTGAAAGTATAATAGCGTGTCAAAGAACTGGATATTCAACTAATTGTATAAGGGTAGATGATTCAGGTACTTGTTCTAATAGCTATAATGTTATATGTTCTGCTAAAATAGTAAATTCCTTTTTTATTCAAGATTGTAATAGTTTATATGAATGTATGTTTTGTAGTCATATAGCAAATAAAAGATATTGTATAGCAAATATGCAATTTGAAGAAAATGAATATCTTAAGATAAAAAAAGAAGTAGTAAAATGGATTTTAAAAAAGAGCAATTAATTAAAAAATAATTTTATTGACTGATATAAAAAAAGTTATATAATCTAATAAAATAAAGAAGGAATGTATTTATTAAAAGTTTGATAAGTTGTACCCATAAATGGGCATAGTAAAGACTAGAGGTGCTACTCTAGTCTTTTTTACGTATTAATCAAACATCTTAAGGATATGATAAATCAAGATTAATGCAATCAATTTGATAAGTTG
Organism: Clostridia bacterium; assembly: GCA_022796725.1. Classification (GTDB taxonomy): domain Bacteria; phylum Bacillota; class Clostridia; order TANB77; family CAG-508; genus UMGS1994. The sequence continues at coordinate 8,212 of JAAWJE010000078.1, forward strand.
CTAAATAAACTTTTACATCCTTTTAGAAATTGAGTACTTAGATAGTATAAAACGAAAAATTAATATATACAGTGATTTATCTGAAAATAACAATTTATGTATTGACTTTTATATAAGACTGTACTTAAATTAAAAAGTAATATAAAAATAAATGGAGTGAAAAATGCGAAATATAAAACTTGTAATTGAATATGATGGAAAAGGTTTTAATGGATGGCAAAAACAGCCAAATAAATTAAATATACAAGGAGAAATAGAAAAGGCAATTCAAGAAATAACTGGAGATGAGACTATTGATTTAATCGCATCTGGAAGAACAGATGCAGGAGTACATAGCTTAGGACAGACTGCTAATTTTAAGACAGAAAATGATAAGATACCAGTTGAAAAATTTCCAATAGCATTAAATTCTAAACTTAAAAAAAGTATTATAATAAAATCAGCAGAAGAAGTAGAGGATAGATTTCATAGCAGATATTGTGTAAAATCTAAAACTTATAGATATATAATAAATAATTCTGAAAATGGTACAGCATTATATAGGAATTTAGAGTATCATTTTCCTCAAAAATTAAATACTTGCGAAATGAAGAAAGCAATAAAATATTTTGAAGGAGAGCACGACTTTAAAGGATTTAAAGCTAGTGGTTCAAATAATAAAAGTAGTATAAGAAAAATTTATAATACAAATATTAGAGAAGAAAATAATAGAATTATTATTGAGCTTACTGGAAATGGATTTTTATATAACATGGTAAGAATAATAGTTGGAACTTTGCTTGATGTAGGAATAGGAAAGATTAAAGCAGAAGAAATTTCACATATAATTGATGCAAAAGATAGGAAACTTGCAGGTAAAACAGTACCACCTTATGGACTATATCTTTTAAAAGTAGAGTATTAATTAAAATTAGAATATTATGCTTTCACTAAAGTAATATTATTAGAATAATATATTGTATAATAATTATACATAAAGGAGAGAGTATAATATGAATCAAACATTACTTATATATTTTGCAATTCCACTTGCAGTAATAATACTATCTGCTATATTTGAAACATTTATAAATTGTCCATTAAAAGTAGCTGGAATAACATTTGCAATATTATTAATAGTTGCTTTTGCAGCATTTGGAACTGAATTTTTAGTTGCAGTTATAATATATACAATATTATCATATATTACAGCTTTTATAATAAATAGATATAATGAAAGAGATGATAAATTACAAAATATAGAAGATTTAATAATTAATAATCAATCGGAGAATAATAATAACAATAATAATGAATCTAATTGTATAAATTCAAGTTCTAGTTGTAATAGAGGATGTAATCGTAGAAGGGTATTTTAAAATAAAAGGAGAGAAAAATGAGAATAGATAAATTTTTAAAAATGAGTAGAGTCATAAAAAGAAGAAGCGTAGCAAATGAAGTAATTAATTTAGGAAGAGTTTCAGTAAATGGCAAAGTTGTGAAGCCAAGTTATGAAGTAAAAGTAGGAGATATAGTGGGAGTACAATTTGGTGATAAAATATCTAAATTTGAAATATTATCTATTCCAAAAGTACAAAATGTCAATTTAGCAGATGTTATAAAGTTAATATAATGTAAATTTTAATAAAATAAGAAAAATAAGCTTTTCAAATAAAAATGAATAGCTTATTTTTTGCATAAAAAAATGAACAACTTGTATGTAAATATTGATAAAAAGGGGATAGTATGATATAGTTTGCATATAAAAAGGAGATTAGATATGCCAGATTTTGTACACTTACATGTTCATAGTGAATATAGTTTATTAGATGGAATGAGTAGAATTAAAGATTTACCTGTAAGAGCTAAAGAGCTTGGAATGAAAGCAATAGCTCTTACGGATCATGGCGTTATGTATGGTGCTGTTGAATTTTATAAAGAATGTAAAAAAAATGATATAAAACCAATAATTGGTTGTGAAGTATATGTTGCAAGAAGAACAAGATTTGATAAAGAAGCAAGTATTGATAGTGGATATAATCATTTAATATTACTTGCTAAGAATAAGATAGGATATCAAAATCTAATAAAATTAGTGTCGCTGTCATTTACAGAAGGATTTTATTATAAACCAAGAATTGATAAAGAAATATTAGAAAAATATAGTGATGGATTAGTATGTTTAAGTGCATGTTTAGCAGGAGAACTCCCACAAGCTTTAGTAAAAAATGATTTAGAAAAAGCAGAAGATATTGCTATGTGGTATAAAAACTTATTTAAAGATGACTATTATATAGAAATACAAAATAATGGACTAAGAGAACAAGTAATGGTAAATCAAAAACTTATAGAACTTGCCAAAAAGTTAGATATACCAGTAGTTCGGAACAAATGATGCACATTATTTAAAAAAAGAAGATGCTTATAATCATGAAGTATTATTATGTATTCAAACTGCAAAAAAAATGTCTGATGAAGATAGAATGAGATTTGAAACAGATGATTTTTATATAAAGGCACCAGAAGAGATGTCAGACTTTTTTGAAAATATTCCTGAAGCAATAGAAAATACAGTAAAAATTGCTGATAAGTGTAATTATGATTTTGAATTTGGTGTTACTAAACTTCCAAATTATGATGTATCAGATGAATTTGAAACGCATACAGATTATTTTAAAAAGCTTTGTTATGATGGTTTTAAAGAGAGATATGGAGATAATCCAGAAAGAGAAATAAAAGATAGACTAGAATATGAATTATCAGTAATTGAGAAAATGGGATATGTAGATTATTTCCTAATTGTATGGGACTTTATAAATTATGCTAAAAGTGTAGGGATACCAGTAGGACCAGGACGTGGTTCTGGTGCAGGTTCAATTGCAGCTTATTCTATAGGAATAACAGATATAGATCCTATCAAATATAATCTTATTTTTGAAAGGTTTTTAAATCCTGAAAGAATAAGTATGCCAGATTTTGATATAGATTTCTGCTATGAGAGAAGACCAGAAGTTATAGAATATGTTGGAAGAAAATATGGAATAGACCATGTATCACAGATTATTACATTTGGAACAATGGCTGCAAGAATGGTTATTAGAGATGTTGGAAGAGTATTAGACTTTCCATATTCTGAAACAGATAAACTTGCTAAAATGATTCCAATGGAAATTCATATAACAATAAAAAAAGCACTAGAACAAAACAGAGAATTAAAAGAATGGTATGATTCAGATGAGAATGTTAAACAATTAATAGATATCGCAATGGCATTAGAGGGACTTCCAAGACAAGCTTCAACACATGCTTGTGGAGTTGTTATAACTAAAGATCCAGTAGATACTTATGTTCCTCTATACTTAAATGATGGTAATGTATCAACACAATATACAATGACACTTTTAGAAGAATTAGGGCTTTTAAAAATGGACTTTTTAGGACTTAGAACTTTAACTGTAATAGCAGATTGTATAAAACTTGTAAAACAAACTAGAGGGATAGATGTAGAATTCGATAAAGATATGTCAGATCAAAATGTCTATAAGCAATGGGGAGATGGAAATACTTGTGGTATATTCCAATTTGAAAGTGGTGGTATGACAAACTTTATGAAGGAACTTAAACCAGATAGCTTGGAAGATATAATAGCAGGAGTATCTTTATACAGACCAGGGCCTATGGATCAGATACCAAGATATGTTAAAGGAAAGCAACATCCTGGACATAATGAATATACTCATCCAGCATTAGAGCCAATATTAAATGTTACTTATGGTTGTATGGTATATCAAGAACAAGTTATGCAAATAGTAAGAGATTTGGCAGGGTATTCTCTAGGACGAGCTGATTTAGTAAGAAGAGCAATGGGAAAGAAAAAGCTAGATGTGATGGCAAAGGAGAGAGAATATTTTATACATGGACAAATTGATGAAGATGGAAATATTATTGTTCCTGGATGCGTAAGAAATGGTATTGATGAAGTATCTGCAAATAAGATATTTGATGAAATGGCAGAGTTTGCAAAGTACGCATTTAATAAATCTCATGCAGCTGCATATTCAGTTGTATCATATAGAACAGCATATCTTAAATATTATTATACAGAAGAATTTATGGCTGCAACTTTAAATAGTTTCTTAGGAAACTTGGATAAAGTACCAATATATATAGATGAATGTAGAAGATTAAATATAGAAATATTAAAACCAAGTATAAATAAAAGTTTTACTAAATTTACAGTGCAAGATAAGAAAATAAGATTTGGACTTGGTAGTATAAAAAATGTTGGAGTAGCTGCAGTAAACAATATAGTAAGTGAAAGAGAGAAAAATGGAGAGTTTAAAAACTTTACAGATTTTTGTGAAAGAGTAAAAAATGAAAGTATTAATAAAAAATGTGTAGAATCGTTAATAAAAGCAGGATGCTTTGATGGAATGGGACAAACAAGAAATACTCTACTTGCTTCATTTGAAGGAATATTGGATACAATAAATAATCAAGGTAGAAATTCTATTGCTAATCAAGTAACAATGTTTGATTTAGTAAGTGATGAAAATGTAGAAGAGATAAAATATAATTATATAATACTTGATGAGTTAAGTAAAAAAGAAATATTATCAAATGAAAAAGAAATGCTTGGTATTTATATATCAGGACACCCATTAGACTCTATAAGAGAATTAATAAAGAAAAATACTAACATAAATTCTCTTCAGCTTAAGAATGTTGAAGATGAATTGAAAAATGATAACAGTAATATATTTAAAGATGGACAAAATGTTAAATATGCAGGAACAATAACAAATATAAAGAAAAAATATACTAAGAAAAATACAATTATGGCCTTTGTAACAGTTGAAGATTTATATGGAAGTGTAGAAATAATTGTTTTTGATAGTGTATATTCAAGGATTAATGATATTTTATATGAAGAAAATATTATACTAATAGATGGTAGACTAAGTATTAAAGAAGATGAAGCACCAAGAATAGTTGTAAAAGATATTACAGAGTTTAATGAAAATTCTATTGAAAAGAAAAAGAATATTCTTCAGATAGATATTACAGAATTAAGTGAAAACCAAAAAAAGAGATTAAGAGGAATAATAAAATTTTTCAGTGGAGATAGAGTAAACTTTAAAATACAAGTAGTAGATAAAGCAGAAGTAAAACCATGTGGAGCAATTTATTTAACTGAACAAATTTTAGATGCTTTTAAAGAAATTGTTGGAGAAAATAATATTTGTATAGTATAATTATTTTTAAATATGTGTTAAAATATAAAACAAAGAAAATTTTACTAAACTTAAAATAAGCTATTTGCTTTTAGGAGAATGATATGGAAGATAAAAAGATAGAACAAGAAGAACATTTAGCATTAAAAAATAAAAATATATTAATTGAAAGAGCTATTTTTATAGTTTCAATATTTTTAATTATTTTAGTAATGTTGTTTTTTATAGGAAAAAAAGAAGGCTTTCATTGCGACGAAATTTTTTCTTATGGTTCAGCAAATTCAACATATTCTAATACATTTTATTCATATTGGAAAACAGACCCAGAAAAGATATTTTTTGATGAATATGTAAAAAATGATAATATATTTGAAACAATAAAAAATGTAAAAAAATATTATGTTGACAATACAGCTGAAAAAGACAGAATAACGAAAGAAAAAGAAGATGAACAAAAAGATAAATGGAGAACAAGAGAAGAAGCAATTGATTATATGCAAATAACAGGAAATGGAGATGAGTTTAACTTTTCCTCTGTTTTTTGGAATCAAATAAGTGATGTACATCCACCACTTTTTTATATATTAGTAAATATAGTATCATCAATTGTAAAAAACAATAGTTCTAAATATATTATATTTGGAATAAATGTAGTATTCTTTGTTCTTACAGCATATTTTATGAGAAAAATATTAATTGAAATAAAGAAAAAAGAACTTGCAGCATTAACAGTATTACTTTATGGATTAAGTATTGCTGGAATATCTACTGTAATATTCTTAAGAATGTATATGATGCTAGCATTTTTTACAGTGTTATTCTTATATCTAAATATCAAAATTATAAATAATGACTATCATATAGATAAAAGAAAAGCTATTGAACTAATTTTAACTACAATAGGTGGATTTCTAACACAATACTTCTTTTGTATATATGCACTAATAGTAGTAATTATTATGAGTATAATACTTTTAATGAAGAAAAAATATAAAGAATTATTAAAATATGTTTTAATATTTGTAGTATCTGCAGTTATAGGTGTTTTAATATTCCCAATGTCACTATATCATATGTTCTTTGGAGAAAGAGGAGTCAATTATTTTGCAAATGAGAACTATTTAGAAAGGTTTAAAATTTTTACAGAATTAATATTAAATAGTTTTGGAGCAAATAATATTATAGGAATTGCACTTTTAATATTATCAATAGTAGTAGTAGTAATAATAAAAAGAAAAGAAAGCTTACCAATCTTTTGTTTAATATCAATACCAGTAGCATGTTATATAATGATTATAGCTCAAATAGCTCCATATACAGAGCTTAGATATATAATGAATGTACTTCCAATAGCATCAATATTTGTTGTAATGATGGTAGGAAGTATGTTTGATAATAAATCTTATGAAGTTTTATTAGTTGCTGTAATGGTAGTAGGGCTTAGTGGATATGGTTTTATAACTCAAAAACCAATTTGTTTATATAAAGGATATGATAAGTATATAGAACTTGCAGAAGAAAACAAAGATTTAGATATAGTGTATGTAGGATATTCTTTCTTTAATCATATTCAATTTATGCCAGAGTTTATGCAATATAATAAAATTCTTATAACTTCACAAGGAGACTTATATTGGCTTGAAAATAGTGAAGAATTAAAGGATAAAGATGAATTTATATTAAGTATAGAGGTAACTTCTGCAAATGAACAAGAAGTACTAAATACAGTATTAAAAAATACTGGATTTGAAAGATATGAGATATTAATGGAACCAGTAGAAAATATTAATAATAAAGTATATAGAATTTATAGATAAAAAAATAATATTTAATAGTTAATATGTATTTTTTATAAGTATATATTAACTATTTTTTTATAGTAAAAAATAATTTAATAGTATTAAAATTATGCACAAATTGACATAATATATATAATGTTTTATAATAGAATTATGAATTGCTTATATTTAGTGATTTCTTATTTTTTGTTTTTTACTAAAAAGACATTGGTAAGTGCATACCATGTCGCATAAACGCTTAAAAGAAAAGAGTTTTTGAAGAAATAAGGAGGAATACAAAGTGGAAAAAGCAAAGAAAGTCGAGTATGTAGATGTGCTTGATGAGTATGGAGTCAAGACAGGTGAGATAGTTACAAGAGATGAAGCTCACCGGCTTGGAAAGTATCACCGTGCAATAATTGTTATCATAATTAATGGTGAGAACAAAATTCTCATTCAAAAAAGGTCTAAATATAAAAAGAAGAGACCAGGAATGTGGGATGTGTCAGTTGCAGGGCATGTTTCGTCTGGAAAAGATTCTATCTCGGCGGCAATGAAGGAAACAGGTGAAGAAGTGGAGGTTACTTTTATGTGGAACATTGGCGTAAAAGATTTCCGCTATATGTTCAGCTACCTGTGTAAAGAAACTTTCGATGATGGAACTATCGAGAACCAGTTTTATGATGTATTCATCATTCGAGAAAATAGTATTACAGATGCGTCAGTTGTAAAAGTTCAGGAGGAGGAAGTAGAAGAAGTAAAACTTGTATCTCCATCAGAACTGCGGAAAATGGTAGACAGAGACGACTTTGTCGATAGACCGATATGGGATGAGGTGATAGACTACTTATATAGGTACTAAAAATTGCGTAATGGTGCACTACATTATAGCGAACCTAAAGGCTGCATAGAAATATGCAGCCTTTTAGGTTATTATCTTATAAATAAATTATAAGATAATTTGTATTAAGAGAATTTTATAAACGATGTTTTTTCAAAAAACTTATTTGACAAAAGTAAAAAAGGATGTTATTATAATGTTATTATATAAATACATTAAAACAATGTACTTTAGTTCGGGTTGTGTATATTGTTTACCGTATGTGTACCACAATGCACATACTTTTTTATGTCTAAAAATAAAAAAGTAAGAGAACCACCACAATAGCTCTCCAACTCGACTATGTATGACACAATGGACATTTTATAAAATGTCTTAATATTAATTTTTATTTTCTAATAATAGAATAAAAAATACTAATTGACAATAAAGTAAAAATGTGGTATAAATACTTGTATAAATAAAAGCAATGAAAAAGAGTAGTAAATTTAAAACTATCTAATAGAGAATAGAAGTGATTGCGCTGGAAGCTTCTTGTAGAAAAGATAAATTGAAGTAGCTTTGGAGCTGATATATTGAAAAATAAAGTAAATATATCCGTCTAAGAAACGTTAAATTCTAACTAAGATATATAGTTTATAATAGATTAAATTATATAAATTAAGGTGGTACCGCGAAATTAGAACGCCCTTATTATAAGGTCGTTTTTTTGTTTTATAAAAATAATTTTAAGGAGGTTTTTATGGGAGATAAACATAAGTTAAATGACAAATTTAGTCCGAAAGATTTTGAAGACAAACTATATGAGAATTGGGAAAAAAATGGATATTTTAGAGCTACAATAGATAAAAATAAAGAGCCATATTGTATAATGATGCCACCACCAAATGTAACTGGAAAACTGCACATGGGTCATGCTTTAGATGGAACAATACAAGATATTTTAATAAGATATAAAAGAATGAAGGGATATGATGTATTATGGCTTCCTGGAACAGATCATGCTTCTATATCAACAGAAATGAAAGTAGTTCAAAAATTAAAAGATGAAGGAAAAACAAAATATGAACTAGGAAGAGAAAAATTTTTAGAAGAGGCTTGGGATTGGACACATAAATATGGAGGAATTATTCAAGAGCAACAAAGAAAACTTGGATGTTCTTGTGATTGGGAAAGAAATAGATTTACATTAGATGAAGGAATGTCAGATGCAGTTCTTGAGCAGTTTGTTAAACTTTATGAAAAAGGATTGATATATAAAGGAAAGAGAATGGTTAACTGGTGCACAAGTTGTAATACTTCAATATCAGATGCTGAAGTTGAATATAAAGAAGAACCATCTCATTTATGGCATATTAAATATAAGATTACTGGTGAAGAAAATAAATATATAGTAGTTGCAACAACAAGACCAGAAACAATGTTAGGAGATACTGCTGTTGCTGTTCATCCAGATGATGAAAGATATAAAGATTTAGTTGGAAAAACGTGTATTTTACCAATAATGAATAAGGAAATTCCAATAATTGCAGACGAATTTGTAGAAAAAGAATTTGGAACAGGCTGTGTAAAATTAACACCTGCACATGATATTAATGATTATGAGGCAGGACTAAGACATAATTTAGAAGTTATATCTGTTTTTGATGAAGATTTTAAAATGGGTGATTTAGTTCCAGAATATAAAGGAATGGAACTTCTAGATGCAAGATTAAAAATAGTAGAAAAACTAAAAGAAATAGGAGCTTTAGTAAAGACAGAAGAATATACTCATAATGTTGCAAAGTGTGAAAGATGTAAAAATACAATAGAACCTAAAATATCTACGCAATGGTTTGTAAAAATGAAAGACTTAGCAAAAAGAGCAGCAGATGCAGTTAGAAATGATGAAACTAAATTTGTTCCTAAAAGATATGAAAAGCAATATTTTCACTGGTTAGATAATATAAGAGACTGGTGTATTTCAAGACAGTTATGGTGGGGACATAGAATTCCAGCATATTATTGTAAAGATTGTAATCATATAAATGTGTCAAAAGTAAAACCAGAAAAATGTGATAAATGTGGAAGTGAAAATTTAATTCAAGATGAAGATACTCTAGATACATGGTTTAGTTCTGCATTATGGCCATTTTCAACACTAGGATGGCCAAACACAGAAAATGAAGATTATAAAAGATATTATCCAGGCAATGTACTAGTTACTGGATTTGATATAATTACATTCTGGGTATCAAGAATGATGACACAAGGTTTAGAATTTACAAATGAGGTACCATTTAAAGATGTATTAATACATGGAATTATTCGTGATAGTCAAGGAAGAAAAATGTCAAAGACACTTGGAAATGGTGTTGACCCATTAGATGTTATTGAACAATATGGTGCAGATAGTTTAAGATTTTCAGTACTTTCTGGTACTACAATGGGAAATGATATAAGATATATGCCAGAAAAGCTAGAACAAGCATCTAATTTCTGTAATAAATTATGGAATGCTTCTAAATTTGTACTAATGAACTTAGAAGATAGTAAAGACTTAGATAATATTGATGTAAAAGATTTAAAAATTGAAGATAAATGGATTATTAGTAAACTTACAAAACTAACTAAAGAAGTAGAAAATAATATAGATAATTATGATTTAGGAATAGCAATAGATAAAATTTATTCATTTATTTGGAATGAATTCTGTGATTGGTATATAGAAATAGTAAAATCAAGACTATATGATAAGGAAAATACATCAAGACATAGTGCACAATATACTCTAAATAAAGTATTAAAAAGTGCATTAAAACTATTACATCCATTTATGCCATTTATAACAGAAGAAATATATACAAAACTTTATGATGTAGATGAAAGTATAATGATATCAAATTTTTCGGATTGTTCAGATAAAGATATATTTGAAGAAGAAGAAAATTTAGTTGAGATATTAAAAAATATTATTACAGAGATTAGAAATATAAGAGCAACAATGAATACACATCCTAGTAAAAAAGCAAATTTAATATTTGTAAGTCAAAAATATAGAAAAGAAATTAAAGATTCTGAAGGATTCTTATTAAAATTAGGATATGGAAATTCTTTAGAAATAAGAGATAAAAAAGAAAATATATCTGACAATGTTATTTCAATATTAAATAATGGTATTGAGTTATATATTCCATCAGAAGATTTAATAGATATAAAAGAAGAAATAGAAAGATTAGAAACAGAAAAGAAGAAATTAGAAGCAGAAGTTTTAAGAGGAGAAAAAATGCTTTCAAATGAAGGTTTTATTTCAAAAGCTCCAGAAGAAAAAATAAATCAGGAAAAAACAAAACTTTCAAATTATAAAGAAAAGTTATCTTCTGTAATAGAAAGACTAGAAAAATTAAAATAAATATATAAAATTAGAAAATAAAGAGTATTTATTTGTAAGTTAATTTAAGTTTACTTTAATAAATACTCTTTTTTTATTTTTATAAAAAAGTTGTCGAAAACTTCTATTATTTCGACAAAACTTCTAATTTTTCATCGAAGGAAAATAGCTTGTACACTAGAATAATAAATATATAAATATAATAATTTCTAATTTAAAAGGGGGAAAGATATGAATGTAAATTTTGAAGAAAAGGACAAGCTTTTAATATTAGAAATAAATGAAGAGATAGATCATCATATAGCAGAAAAATTAAGGAGGGATGCTGATTATGAAATTCAAAGACGAAGTCCTAAAAGAATTGTACTTGATTTTAATAGTGTTAGCTTCATGGATAGTGCCGGAATCGGAATGGTAATTGGAAGATATAAAACAGCTACAATGATAGGAGCAAAAATGGAAATGATAAATGTAAAAGAAAATATAAAAAAGATTTTTGAAATGACAGGAGTTTTAAAGATTATTCCTATTACTAATAATATATAAGGAGGATATTTACTTGAAAAGAACTTATGAAAATGAAATGAGATTAGAATTCTTAAGTAAATCATCAAATGAAGCTTTTGCTAGAATTACCGTAGCTGCTTTTGTATCCCAATTAGATCCTACTATAGAAGAATTATCTGACATAAAAACAGCGGTATCTGAAATTGTTACAAATTGTATTATTCACGCTTATGATTCTCCAGACGAAATAATAAAAATAATTGCTAAAATTCAAGATAATGCAGTAATAATAGAAATTTCAGATACAGGAAAAGGAATAGAAGATATAGAACTTGCTAAAAAGCCACTATATACATCTAAAGCAGAACTTGAAAGGTCAGGAATGGGATTTACTATTGTAGAGAATTTTATGGATGAACTTAAAGTAGAGTCAATATTAGAATTAGGAACAAAGGTTACTATGAAAAAGGTAATTAGAAGTGAAAAGCAGGTGGAAGAAGAAAATAATACATAAATAATTTAATACTAAGGAGAAAGCTAGTGGAAGATATTGTAGAAAATTGCAATAATAATGAAATTGAAACACTAGTATCAGAAAATACAGGATTAATTTGGAGTATTGTAAATAGATTTAAAAATAGGGGCTATGAAGTAGAAGATTTATACCAAATAGGAGCAATTGGATTAATTAAAGCTATTAAAAAGTTTGACGAGTCTTATGGTGTCAAACTTTCTACTTATGCAGTTCCATATATTATAGGAGAAATAAAAATTTTTTTAAGAGATGACGGAATAGTAAAAGTTAGTAGAAGTTTAAAAGAACTAAATTATAAAATAAAAATGTTAGAAAATAAATATGAAAGTGAAAATAAAAAGATAACAATAGAAGAAATGGAAAAAGAATTAAAAGTACAAAGAGAAGATATAATCCTAGCACAAAATTTATCAAATAATGTTGAATCAATTAATGAGGCTAGTTTTGAAAATGGTGATAATGAAAAAGAAGAAAGAATATTAATTAATAAAAATGATAATCAAGAAAAAGATATAATAGAAAAGATAATGTTAAAAGATGCTTTAAAAAATCTAGAAGAAAGAGAAAGAGAAATTATAATATTGAGGTATTTTAAAGAAAATACTCAATCAGAAGTAGCAAAAAAATATGGAATGAGTCAAGTACAAATATCAAGAATAGAAAGAAAGATATTAGAAAAAATGAGAAAAGATATAAAGGAGATAATTTAACATGAAAAAACTAGTAATCTATATAATTTTTATAATATTATTATTCTTTTTAATTCCTATGATATTTACTACAAGATTTAATAATACTAAAGAAACTATTTCTGAAAGTTACGAAAATAAAAATGTATTAGAAGAAATAGTAAATAATGTACATAAAGATGAGAATAAATATAACTATAAAAAATATAAAACAATAAAATTATTACATACTGATACTGGAAAAATTGAAAAGGTTAATTTAGATGAATATATATGTAATGTTGTTTCAGCAGAAATGCCTGTTTCTTATGAAATTGAAGCATTAAAAGCACAAGCTGTTGTTGCAAGAACATATACTTTATATAAAATTAAAAGTAAAAAGCATAAAAATGCAGATATATGTGATGACTTTGGATGTTGTCAAGCATGGATATCTAAAAAAGATAGGTATAAAAGATGGAAAAATGATAAAGATAAAAAATGGGACAAAATAAAAAAAGCGGTGTATGATACAAAAGGAAAAGTAATTACATATAAAGGAAAAGTAATAAATGCTTTTTTTCATTCTAATAGTGGAGGTGCAACAGAAAAACCACTTTACGTATGGGGAGGAGAAGGATACCCATATCTTCAAAGTGTAGAGACTATTGGAGAGGATAATTATGAAGAATACTTGTCAGAAGTGATTATTAGTAAAAGTAATTTTGTAAAAAAAATGAAAAGTAAATACAAAAAATTTAAAATAAATTGGAAGGAGAAAGATTGCATAAAAATTAATTCTTATACAGAAGGAAAAAGAGTAAAAAATATAAAAATAGGAAATAAGACATTAACAGGAGTAGAAGTAAGAAGTATATTTTCACTTAAATCAGCTAAATTTAATGTGCAAATTGGGAAAAATAATATTAAATTTAAAGTTACTGGATATGGTCATGGAGTTGGAATGAGTCAAACAGGAAGTAATACTCTTGCAAAATCAGGAAAGAACTATGTAGATATAATTAAACATTATTATAAGGATGTTAAAGTAGAGGATGCAAATTAGTAAAAAATTGAATATTTAATAAAAAAGTGCAAATACTGTAAATAGAATTACAATATATAAGGAGGAATTAAAATTGAGCGGTAAAAGATATTATATAGAAGATGAAAATAAACTAAAAAAGGTAGCTTATATTTCAGGTATAGTATTGTTAGTATCTACAATTGTTTTAGTGTTTGTACTTTCATTATATCAAAATAAGGCAGAAGCTGACAAAAGAATAGCAGCTCAAAAGATGAATAATATAGAAACAGAAGTGATAGAAAGTACTACATCAACAGAAGATAAATCAATAAACGAAGTAAATGAAATAGTACAAGAAAATATAAATAACACTGTATCTACATCAAGTAACACTACCATAGAGAAAAATGTAACTAAAGATAAAAAAACAAAAAAAGAGACAAAAAAGAAAGAAGTAAAAAAGGAATTAAAGTTTGCTGTACCACTAAAAGGTGATATTATTAAAGATTATGCAGATACTAATTTAGTATATTCAGAAACTTTAAAGGAATGGACAACACATTATGGAATAGACATAAAAGCTGATAATGGAAGTGCTGTTTCAGCATCTGAGGCAGGAACAATAAAATCAATAAAAAATGACCCAAGATATGGGCTTACTGTTACTATAAAGCATGATTCAGGATTTGAAACTGTATATTCAAATCTTTTATCAGCAGAATTTGTATCTGAGGGAGATTCAGTAAAAAAAGGACAAACCATAGGAACAGTAGGAAGTAGTGCTGCTTTTGAAATAACAGATGAACCACATCTACATTTTGAAATGATATCAAATGGAAATAATGTAAATCCAACAACATATTGGAAAGATTAAATAAAAATATCTTAAGTAAATTATCAAATATTTACTTAAGATATTTTTTATTTTCCTAAAGCTTTTTTAATTTTTTTTCTTTCTTTTTCTTCTGGAGAAAGTTTTTTATTTTTTTGAATATTAGAAAAATCAACTTCTCCAAATTTTAAGTATATAAATTTTATAAATAAAAATAATAAAATTAATCCGAGTATAAATGCAACAATAACATCACTTGAATAATTAACTCCTAAATAGATTCTGCTTAGTCCAATAAGTATTAAAAGAGATGAAATCAATAAAGATAAAATATTTTTAAGTTTTTTGTTTTTAATATTTTTTCTTAGCAAATATATGATAAATCCATATAAACAAGTTGAGATTACTACATGAGTACTAGGAAAGCTATATCCAGAATTGAATGATATTTTTATAATTTCACTTGGTCTTGGTCTTTTTATAATATTTTTAATTATATTACTTGAAATATCAGATGTTAAAGTTAAAAAGCAGAAATATAAAAACATTTTTTTATTTTTAAATAATAAAAATATACATAATAAAATTGTAATTATAACTAATGAAGATGAAAAACTAGTAATTATTCTCATAAACATAGTAAATGGAATATTATAGAGTTTACTGATAAAGTTATATATATACAAATCAAAAGGATTCATTAGAACCTCCTATAAAATAAATATAAAAAAGTATATTATAATATAGAGAAAAATTCAACTAATAATAAGTATATTAAAGTTATTTTCTAACTTTTTCGTTGAATAATGTCTAAAATCATGTTATCATAGAATTACAAAGGATTACATAAAGAAGGGGGCTTTGATATGTATATTAAATTGCCAGATAACTTTTCATATATAGTTAAAGGACGGCGGTATGCAGTTGTAGAAAATGATACTCTTTACATATTTGCAATAGGAAATATTTCATGGGAAAAGATGGTTTATGAAATGTCTTATGAAATTCATGGGAGTAATACTTGTAAATATTGTGGAAGAAAAAACTGTAAAGATATGACACTTGACCATAAATTTGCTATAAGCCAAGGTGGAGTTTCTATACCAGATAATCTTGTACCAGTATGTCAAAAATGCAATATTAGAAAGTCGTACATGAATTATGAACAGTACAAAAAGTATCTTTCTAAATCTCAAAATCAGAGAGAGGTATATAAGGAAGGCATAGACAAGGAAATTGAACAAATAAGATATGAGAAAGGATTCAATTTACCTAAAAACTGGATTACAATGATGGATATTTCAGAGATAATATCAAGAGATGCAACAGAAGGATATAAGACCTTAAAAAAATATAAAAAGGTACAGCGATTTATTAAGGCGTATGGAAATGCTCCAAGACCAATTATCATATCAAAAAATAATTTTCTCTTGCAAGGCAATTCATTGTATTTAGCCGAGAAAGACAGTGGGTTTAAGTATGTTCCTACTGTAAAGTGTGAAAATGTAATTGTGGATAGCTAAGTTTCTTTAAGCAGAGTTTCTTTGGGAACTCTGCTTTTCTATGCCTAAAAAATTAATATATAAATTTATTGAACAATAAATAAAAACGTGATAGGATATAAACAAACAAATCTGAAAGAAAGGGGGCAAAAGATATGCGTATAGAATTGCCCAAAAAGGACTTCTGGTATACAGGAAAAGATAGCCGGACTTATGCTAATGTGAAAAATGGTATTCTTTATATAGTTGGAATAGAAGATATTTCATGGGAAAAAATCGCCATGGATATAACTTATTCGATATATGGCAAACAAATATGTCAATACTGTTTAAGAAGAGCCGAAAGAATATCGATTGACCATAAATATGCCAGAAATTGCGGAGGGGTAACAATACCAAATAATCTTATACCTGCATGTAGAAGGTGTAATGGCACAAAAAATGAACTTAATTATGATCAATTCAAAAACTTGCGCACAATGAAAGATAAGAAAATAAGAGAGAGTTATAGAAGAAACATCATAATTAAAAACGAAAGAATAAGATGCGAAAAAGGTTTTGAATTGCATCGAAAATGGATAATAGATAAAATAGACATTTCGGAAGTTATTGTAATGGATAATATAAGTCGGAATGAAAATAAAAAGTATTTAAAATCCATAAAGTTCATTAAAGAATATCGAAATGTACCAAATCCATTAGTAATATCGAAAAATAATATTCTTTTAGAAGGACATTCACTGTATTTGGCTGAGCTTGACAGTAAGTTAGAAAAAGTACCAGTGCTAAGACTTGAAAATGTAATTGTAGTTGATTGACTTTCTTTAGAAGGGCTCCTGTGGGAGCCCTATTTTTCTTTTTTGTATATAAAATTGAAAAAATAATTGAATTAAAGTATAATTATATAAATTTAGTATAGGTAGGATTTAAAATGAAAATGTATATAATTGATAGATTTGAAGGAGACTTCGCAGTATGTGAAAACTACAATATAGATGAAGATAGTGATATAAAGATTGAAAATATAAAAAAAGAATTAATACCAGAAGATGCAAAAGAAGGAGATATAATTGTAGTAAATAATGATAATCAAATATATATTGATTATCAGCAAACTAAAATAAGAAAACAAAAAATAGAAGAACTTAGAAAAAGACTAACTAAAAATAAGGAGAATTAAATGCCAGAGTGGACTAAAGAACAAAAAAGAGCAATTGAAGAAAAAGGAAATAATATATTAGTAGCTGCTGCTGCTGGGAGTGGGAAAACAACAGTATTAGTAGAAAGAGTAATTCAAAAGATAATAAAAGATAGAATTGATATAGATAGATTATTGATTGTTACATTTACAAATGCTGCGGCTTCAGAAATGAGAGAAAGAATATTAAATGCTTTATATAAAGAAATTGATAAAAATCCTACTGATATTCATCTTCAAAAACAAATTGTTCTTTTAAATAAAGCAAATATTTGTACAATAGATGCTTTTTGTTTAGAGATAATAAAAAATAATTTTTTTGAAATAGGAATTTCATCTAATTTCAGAATTGCTGATAATATAGAACTTGAACTATTGAAACAAGAAGCTATGGAAGATTTATTTGAAAAATTATATTTAGATAGAGATAAAAAATTTGAAAAATTAATTGATATATATGCAGGATATAAAGGCGATGAAACATTAAAAGAACTTATATTTAAAATCTATGATAATATACAAAGTAATCCTTTCCAATATGAATGGTTAGATGAAAAAATTGAATATTTTAATGTAAAAAAACATATAGAAGAAGACTTTTCAAAATCAAAATGGGGAAAAGTATTAATTGAAAATTATAGAAATGAGATAATAGATGAAATAAATAGTTTGAAGGTTATAAAAAATAGATTACAAAATTATACAGAATTAGAAAAGTATTATAATGTAATTAATAACGATATTGATGGTTTAAATGATGTAAAAAATTCATTAAATAATTGGGATGAAGCTTATAATGTAAGTAATAACTTAAAATTTAAAACTTGGCCAACTGATAAAAAAGTAACAATGGATTTAAAAGATGAAGCAAAATCAGCAAGAGATATTATAAAAGAAAAATATAATAAAATCACCAAAAAGACATTTATATATAATTCAAAAGAAGCATACCAAGATATATATGAAATGTATGATATATTAAAAAATTTAGGAGATTTAGTAGTAAAATTTGCAAAGTGCTTTGAAGAAAAAAAATTAGAAAAAAATATCATGGATTTTGGAGATATAGAACATAATGCTCTAAAAATATTAATTAAAAAAGATAAAAATGGAAATTATATACCTTCAGAAATAGCAGAAAAATTAAAAGATAAATTTGAAGAAATTGCAATAGATGAATACCAAGATAGTAATTTAATTCAAGAGTATATATTAACTTCTACTTCAAAAGGAAATAATATTTTTATGGTTGGAGATGTAAAGCAAAGTATATATAAATTTCGACAAGCAAGACCAGAGTTATTTTTAGAGAAATATGAGACTTATAGTAATGATATATCAGAAAATGGTATTAAAGGTGTAAAAATTCAATTATTTAAAAATTTTAGAAGTAGAAAATCAGTAATAGATTTAACTAATCTATTATTTGATAATATTATGAGCAAAAAATTAGGAGATATTGAATATACAAAGCAAGAATATTTAAACTTCGCAGCAAATTTTCAAGATTCAGAAGATAATAAGAATAAAGCAGAGTTACATATTATAGATTTAAAAAATTCACAAAAAGAAGATGAAAGTATTTATGAAGATGATATTTACGAAGATGAGGACAAGTTAGAAGAAAATAAAAAACTAGAAAAACCAGAAATAGAAGCAAAATATGTAGCTGGTGAAATAAAAAGAATAATTGATAGTGAATATAAAATTTATGATAAAAATGTAGGATATAGAAATATACAATATAAAGATATTGTTATTTTACTTAGAGCTACAAGTATGGTATCTAATATATATGAAAAGGAATTATATGATATAGGAATTCCAGTTTATAGTGATACTGGAGAAGATTATCTTGAAACATTAGAAATCCAAAGAATAATTTCACTTTTAAAAATTATTGATAATCCATATCAAGATATACCATTACTTACAGTACTAAGGTCTCCAATATTTGACTTTTCAGATGAAGAACTTACGACAATAAGGCTTGTAAATAGAGAAAATTACTTTTATAAAACTATGGAAGAAGCAATAGAAAATAATAGTTTAGAAGATAGCACAAAAAATAAAATAAAGAATTTAATTAGTAGTATAGAAAAATGGAGAGAAGAAGAAAAGTATTTAAAATTAAATGAGTTAATATGGAAAATTTATATTGATACAGGATATTATAGTTATGTTGGACTTACTAAAAATGGAGAGTTAAAACAAGCAAATTTAAAACTACTTTTTGAAAAAGCAAAAGATTATGAAAAAATTAGCTTTAAAGGGCTATTTAATTTTGTAAAATATATAGAAAAAATAAAAAAATCAAATGCTGATATGAATTCTGCAAAAATTATTGGTGAAAATGAAAATGTTGTTAGAATAATGAGCATACATAAAAGCAAAGGGCTAGAATTTCCCGTTGTATTCTTATGTAGAAGTGACAAAAATATAAATATGAGATCATTAAATGAAAATATATTATTAGACCAAGATTTAGGAATAGGTCCAAAATATATTAATTATGAAAGAAAAATTGAATATAATACAGCAGCAAGAGAAGCGGTAAGACTTAAATCAAAGAATGAAAGTATTTCAGAAGAAATGAGAATATTATATGTTGCACTTACAAGAGCAAAAGAAAAACTAATAATTGTGGGAATAAAAAATGATTATGAAAAGGACATAGATAATAAAAAAGAACTTTTAAAGATATATGAAAAAGAACAAAATAACAAGATAAATCATTTATTAGTACAAAAATATACATCATACTTAGATTGGCTTGAATTAATGTATTTAAATAATATTCAAAATATAAATGACTATTTAGAAATGAAAATTATAAATGAAGATGAAATAAATATAGAACTAGAGCAAAAAAATGAAGAGTATAGATTAGAATTTAGTAAAGATAAAGAATTAAATAAATTAGATGAAACACTAAACTGGGAATATAAATACATATTAGATACTTTAGTTCCAAGTAAAACATCTGTTACAAAAATAAAAAAGTTAATTAATTTAGAAAATAAAGATAAACTAGAAAAAATAATAGCAATAGATGATAACGAGAATAATAATGCTTTAGAAATAAAACCAGAATTTATGAAAGATGAGAAAATAACTCAAGCACAAAAAGGAACAATAATTCATTTATGTTTGCAGAAACTTGATTTAAAGAGAAATTATAATATGTCTGATATAGTAGATTTAATAAATAAATTAGAATATCAGAACATAATAACAAATCAAGAAAGAAAAAGTATAAATATTAATAAAATAAAAAACTTTGTTGACTCAGAATTTGCAGAAAGAATAAGAAATGCAAAATTTATAGAAAAAGAAAAACCTTTTTATACTTATGTTAAAGCAAAAGATATATATAATAATTCATCAGAAGAAAATATACTTGTCCAAGGTATAATAGATTTATACTTTATTGAGAAAAATGGAAATGTTGTATTAGTAGATTATAAAACAGACTATGTAACAAATGAAAATGAGTTAATAGAAAAGTATAAAACTCAATTAGAGTTATATAAAAATGCTTTAGAAAAGTCATTAAATAAAAAAATAAAAGATACATTTATATATTCAGTATATCTTGGAAAAGAAATTAAAATAGATGAATAATAATTTATACAAACCACATAATTGAAAAATGTTCTGAATTTATAGACTTTGTGGTTGAGGGCATCGAAAAAATGAGGGAGGGGCGGACTTGATTTCCACTCCTCTTTTTTTATTTTTAGAAAACAAGAAGAAATATTTAATTAGTTAGTTCTTTTTTTAATGAATTATAACGTTAAAATAATATCTTTTTATGTAAAAATCTATATAACTTATCATAAAATATAATAAGAATATGTATAAAGCACGATGAATTTAAGTTAAAACTATACAATAAAATTGTAAAGCCACAATTTTAAAAGTAAAACTGAGAAAAAATGTTATAAATCAATATAGCATATAAAAATAGAATAGACAATTGCCATTTTTTCAAGAAATTGGCAATATTAGCAAAAAATTGAATGTTTTTGTTTTTGATTTTGAACTTAAATCGGAGTATTATATATAGTGTATTGGTAAATATATCTATAAAAAAAGAGTTTTATAGACTATATATACTATTTACTATTTTAAATATAGGAGAAAATTTCTATGAAAAAAAAGAAGAAAAAAGAAAAAGCAAAACCCCGAAAGCAGAGTTTAGGGGTAAATTTAAAAGAAAGAATTTTTAATTATTATATTAAAGAAACGGAGGAAAGTACAAAAAGTTATAATAAATTTTTAACTAATAAAAGTAATTTAGATAATGTTGATTTTTATTTATTTCAAACAATTGAAAATAAAGAAAAAATTAGAGATATGTTATTTGAATTAGCATATTTTTATGATACTAATTTTATAGGGAATAAAGACTTTATTCATATACCTAATATAAGTACAATAGTTGATAATACTGTTAATCACCCAATAGTTCTTGCTACAAAGAAAGATGAGTTAGGAAACGAATGTATTTTAGGTGCTACTACAATAAAAATAGAAAATAATAATTCAATATCAAATAATCCATATTTTCCAACTAAAAATGAGAATATATTATCTATAACAGGTATTTTAAGTAATATGAATGCTACATTTAGTGATGGAAATAAAATTAGAGGTATTGGAAAACAGCTATTTAAAACAGCTATTAAAGGTGCATATCAAATTAATAAAAATGAAAATATTAGACTTATATGTGAAATAGATTGCAGAAATAAAAATAGCTTATATTCTATTAGTAATGCAGTTAGAGAATTAAATAATGAAGGAACAAAAACTCAATTAGAGATAGTAGGATACTACGAAGAACTTGATAAAAAAGGTAAGTCAACTGCTGCACCTACATTTGTCTTAGAAGTAGATTTATGTGGTGACAAAGATATTAATCATCAAGAGAAGTTTTTTAAATTTAATGATTATAGAAAGTATAATGATGAATTAAATGAGGGTCTTTTAGAAGCTATTAAAAATAATACTAAGGAATATAGAAGATTTATTAATACTAAGGAAGATAAAATAATTGTATATCATAGAATAAAAGCAATTGATGCTTTAAATGTTACTGTAAACTCTGATAATACAATAAAAGGTAATGAAAGAGTACCAGTACTGCAAAGCTTAAGCGTAGAATATGTATAAAGATGAATCAATAATTTTAGAAAGCTGAGTGAATTTATGAATCAAAATAAATATGTAATAAGTATTAAAAGAGAAGCTTTAAGATGTTCTTTTAAAGGTAAAAAAAGTTTAAAATCATTCCCTAAAGCATTTGGAAATAAAGAAAAGAATATATTTATAAGTTGTAATGAAGATGAATCTATATTGAAATTAAAAGTTTCAGCTTCAAATTACAAAAATGTATATATAAAAATGCAAGAAATAACAAATGTTGTCGTTAATGAGCTACACTCATTAAAAGAAATGATTTATGCATCATCTTTTTATGATGATTGTATGATTGCAGAAGCAAAAATTAATATTAAAATTGATAAAGAATATTATGAAGAGTTAAGAAAAATATATGATTTACCAGAAAAATTAGAAGAAGCATATATATTAATAAAGAAAAGAATGGAATATATAAATAGTTTTATTCAAAAAAGTTATGGTAAAATCAAAATTAAAGCAAATAAAAAAGATATTTCAATATATAATATAAGATTAAATATATTTGACAAATATGGAATAAGTGAATCTGATTTAATGTTTTTTGTTTCATCAGTATTTATGTGTTTAAGAGATATAGAAATTAGTAATATTAAAGAACTTCAAAAAGCTTTATTAGAAACAGATAAAAAATTAAATTTAAAATGTGAAGATGGAATTAAAAATATTTGTAATGAACTAAAAGAAGAAAAAACAAGAATAGATAAAGAAAATGAATATTCAAAAGAAGATATTATTAATATTTCTAACGATTATAATGAATATGCTTATAATCAAAGATATTGTATGCAAAAGAATAAAAATCTAGTTGCAGAATCTGTTGTTATAATTAAAGATGCAATTGCAAATGGTATTGATTTTGAAGTATTAAATGAAAATAAAAGTACAGTAGAGTTTAGAGGAAATGGAAATATTGAGTTTGTAATTGAAGGAAATAAGACTGATAGAGATAATTATATTTTCCCAATAATTACAGATGATAAGTATATATCTAAACAAGAAATGAAAAA
Organism: Clostridia bacterium; assembly: GCA_022796725.1. GTDB lineage: Bacteria > Bacillota > Clostridia > TANB77 > CAG-508 > UMGS1994. The sequence continues at coordinate 31,898 of JAAWJE010000078.1, forward strand.
AGCGGGATTGTCAGTTCCTAATGCTATACTTTTAGATAAGGATATGAATAAAAAAGATATTGAGGAATTAGTTTCTGAATATTATAATAAAAAAATAGTTGTAAAACCAAGAAATACAAATTATGGTACAGGGATAACAGTTTTTAGTAAGAAAGCTTCAAAATCTCAAATTTTAAATGCTATTGAATATGCTTTTAAATTTGATAATAATGTTTTAATTGAAGAATATAAAAAAGGGATGGAATATAGATTTTTAGTTATAAATGGTAAAGTTTTAAGTGTTTGCCATAGGAGAATTGCATCTGTTGTTGGTGATGGAAAATCTACTATTAAAGAATTAATTGATGCCAAAAACAAAGAACCTTGGCATGCTCTTACAGGAACACCTGTTAAAATGGATGAACCTGTAAAAGAATATTTAAAATTACAAGATCTTAACTATGAATCAATAATCCCTGAAGGGAAAAGAATATTTTTAAGGACAAATTCTAATTGTTCTACTGGTGGAGAAAGTATAGATTATACTGATATAATGCCATCAAAGTTTAAGAAAATAGCTGAAAAGGCTGCAAAAGTTTTTGATGCAAAAATTTGTGGTGTAGATATCATTATTGATAATTTACAAAAAGATGAATATTCTATTATAGAGATAAATGATAATCCAGGATATTCTATTAATGAATGGCCTTATGAAGGAAGAGGAGAAAAGATAGGAATTTCAATATTAAAACTTTTAAATTTAATGAATTAAAAATAGAAGGAGAAGATTTATTTTCTTCTTCTTATTTTTATTAGAGAACTCCAAAATATTGAAAAAAAAAGAAAAGTATGATAAAATATAATAGTATTTGGAAAAATATAGGAGGAGCCTTTTATGGATAGATTAAAAACATTTAGAAATTATTGTTTGTATATAATTGTTTTTTTTATCTTCTCTAATATAGCTACAAATGTAATGATTAGTAATTCCTATGCTAACTTATCACAAGAAACAAATGTAATAAAGTCAGATGAAGGAATAACTGTTGAACCTGTAGATGTAAAGGCTAATAGAAGACAAGGTATTTTTAAAGGAAAAGTAATTAATACATCAAATGAAAAAATAGATAAAAAATATATAAGAGTCAGGGCTTATGATGGAAATATTCTACTTCAAACTAGATATTTAACTGTAACAGACTTAGAGCCCAAGGAGACTAGAGAATTTACTACAAAATTTACTGCAGATGAAATTGATAATTATAAAGTTGATTTTACAAATGAAGCACCAATAGAAAGAACAATAATAGATGATGCAATAGATAAAGTTGTAGAATTATTCAATAAAGCTAAAAATAGTAATTCTTTAGAAAAAATAACTTTTGAACCACTAGATGTTACACAATATAATATTCCAAACTGGGCTTGGTTTATGGCTTTAGGAATTGCAATATATTATATACCAAGTGGAGCTATATGGTTTATAATTTAAAAATATAAAGTGTTTTATTTAAGATAAATGCTTGAATAAAATGCTTTTTTATTGTTTAAAAATTAATACTATGATAAAATAAAAATTATTATAATAAGAAAACAAGGAGAGAATAATTGTGCATAATCAGAAATTTATTAGAAATTTTAGTATAATTGCTCATATAGACCATGGAAAATCAACTCTAGCAGATAGACTTATAGAATGTACAGGTGTGCTTTCTAAAAGAGAAATGGAAAGTCAAGTTTTAGACAATATGGATATAGAAAAAGAAAGAGGAATTACAATAAAATCACAGGCTGTAAGAATGAATTATAAAGCAAAAGATGGAAATACTTATGTTTTGAATTTGATAGATACACCAGGTCATGTAGATTTTAATTATGAAGTTTCAAGAAGCTTAGCTGCTTGTGAAGGAGCAGTGCTTATAGTTGATAGTAGCCAAGGTGTTGAAGCTCAAACTTTAGCAAATGTATATTTAGCATTAGATAATAATCTTGAAATATTACCAGTAATAAATAAAATTGATCTTCCAAATGCAAGACCTGATGAAGTAAAAAAAGAAATTGAAGATATAATAGGAATTCCTGCAATGGATGCTCCATGCATTTCAGCGAAATCTGGATTAAATGTGGAAGAAGTTTTAGAGAGAATTGTAACAGATATTAATCCACCAGATGGTGATGAAAATGGAAAATTACAATGTTTAATATTTGATTCTTTTTATGATAATTATAAAGGTGCAATAAGTTATGTTAGAATAAAAGAAGGAACTGTAAAGGCTGGAGATGAAATATTATTTATGGCAACAAATAAGTCTTTTATTGTAACAGAAGTTGGATACTTTGGAGCAGGACAATATATTGAATCAAAAGAATTAAAAGCTGGAGAAGTTGGATATATTGCAGCTAGTGTTAAAACTGTATCAGATGTACACGTTGGCGATACAATTACTCATAAAGATAGAAAAGCAGAAAAACCACTTCCAGGATATAAAAAAGCAAATTCTATGGTTTATTGTGGAATGTATCCATTAGATGGTAGTGAATATGAAGCATTAAAAACTGCTTTAGAGAAATTAAAGTTAAATGATGCTGCATTAGAATATGAACCTGAAACATCTATTGCTTTAGGATTTGGATTTAGATGTGGATTTTTAGGTCTGTTACATTTAGAAATAATAATAGAGAGACTAGAAAGAGAATTTGATTTAGGGTTAATTACTACTGCACCATCAGTTATTTATAAAGTACATAAAACAGATGGAAGTATTATCGAACTTTATAATCCAACAGATTTACCAGAGACACAAGAAATTAGTTATATAGAAGAACCAATAGTAAAAGCTGAAATAATGCTACCAAAAGATTTTGTAGGAAATGTAATGGATATATGCCAAAAAAGAAGAGGAATATATATAGATATGAAATATTTAGATGAAAATAGAGTAGTTCTAGAGTATGACTTACCATTAAATGAGATTATATATGACTTTTTTGATACTTTAAAATCAAAAACTAAAGGATATGCTTCAGTAGATTATGAATTTAAGGAATATAAAAGAGCTGAACTTGTTAAACTTGATATATTCATTAATAATGAAGCAGTAGATGCTCTTTCATTTATAGTCCATAAAGAATCTGCATATACTAGAGGAAGAAAAATGGCTGAAAAATTAAAAACAGTAATTCCAAGACAATTATTTGAAATTCCAATTCAAGCAGTTGTTAGTGGAAAAATTATAGCAAGAGAGACATTGTCAGCAATGAGAAAAGATGTTTTAGCTAAATGTTATGGAGGAGATATAACTAGAAAGAAAAAACTTCTAGAAAAGCAGAAAAAAGGAAAGAAAAAGATGAGACAGATTGGTAATGTTGAAATACCACAAGAAGCATTTTTGTCAGTATTAAAATTAGATGAAGAAGAATAAAATATTTTTTAGAGTAGAGGTAATAATGAAAAATAAAAAAGATTTTAAAATAAAAAAGGAAGAAGAGAATTCTTATGATGATATCATAGAAGGAAGAAATTCAGTAATAGAATTATTAAATTCAGATAGAGATATAAATAAAATATTTGTACAAAGTGGAGAAAGACATGGTTCTATAAATAAAATTATAGCAATGGCAAAGGAAAATAAAGTAATAGTAAAAGAAGTAGAGAAGTCAAAATTAGATTTTATGTCAAAAACAAAAAATCACCAAGGAGTGATTGCTGTTGTACCACCATTTAATTATTGCATGGTAGAAGATATTTTAGAACTTGCAAAATCAAAAAATGAAGATGTATTTATATTAATATTAGATGGAATTGAAGACCCACATAATTTAGGTTCTATTATAAGAACTGCTGAAACTGCTGGAGTACATGGAATAATAATTCCAAAAAGAAGAACTGTTACAGTAAATAGTACTGTAAGCAAAGTATCAGCAGGTGCAGTAGAACATATTAAAATAGCAAGAGTAAATAATATAAATGATACAATAAGAAAATTAAAACAAGAAGGACTTTGGATAATTGGAACTGATGGAGATGCAAAAACATATTATTATAATCAAGATTTGACTGGAAATATAGCATTAGTAATAGGAAGTGAAGGTTATGGTATGAGTAAATTAGTAAAAGACAATTCTGATATTCTTGTAAAGATTCCAATGAAAGGAAAGATTACATCACTTAATGCTTCAGTATCTGCTGGAATTGTAATGTATGAAGCAGTTAAACAACGAAATAGATAATTAGGGTACATAACATAATTAAATAAGTCTTAAATATGCAATGTTAAAATACGATATAAGTAAGTAAAATAGCACATATAAGCAAATTATGACACTTAGAAAAGTGGACATAATTTGCTTTTTTATTATAATTATGATATAATAATTATGTATAGTTTATATACTTATTACGAAGGAGAAAAGGAGGGAAGATACTTATGGATAAAAAACAGATAGAAGAAAAATTAAATCAAAGAATAGATGGAGTAGAAGAAAAATTAAGAAATGATGGTATTAGATTAAAAGCATATAGAACATATATGGAATATAAAAAGATATTAAGTGATCTTGGTGAGATTAATGATGATGGGAGTGTAGATTCTAATATTTTACTTATAAGAAATGCGAAACATCCATTTGAAATATTTAAAAAAAGAAGAAATGAAAAAACTGAAATTGTGCATTCAAAAATAAAACAATTGAAAGCATCTAATCCTAAGATTAAACTTAATGACCTTCTTACTCCAGAAGGAAGAGAAACAATTGCTAGTATAATTTCAGAATATAATCCTGGATTTATACCAGCAGATTTAGAAAGTGTTGCAATAGGACAATGTTTAGGAATATATAAAACTGTATGTGATGCTAAAAGTGGAGAACGAAAAGATATAAGTTTAAAACAACTTCCTAAAGATTTATATGAATATGTTAGCAAAAGTCTTGATGATTATGAAAAAAGCGGTGATGGTGAAAGATATGAAAAAAGAGTTAAATCTAATGCTTCTTTAGAACCAATCGTACATACTGCAGCTGCAGTGCTTAGAATTGGAACTGGTGAAGCGGAAAGCTCATTAGGTGCTTATGAAGTTATTAAAAGAGTTAAAGCTCCTAATAACTTTGAAGCAAGTATAGATATTAGATATATACAATATCAAACAGATTTTGATATGATTAAAAAAATGGATGAAATAATATATGATATTAACCATGCTGAAGAAGGAAAATATACATGTAATGAAAAAAAATTATTAATTGAAGAAGCACAAAGAAAAAAAGAAAGAGCTGAACAAAATATAGCAAGAGCTAGTAAATTAAAACAAAATAGTGCTTCAAATTTTAAAGAGACGGCTGTTAAGTCTTTTCCTGTAAGAAATAATAATAATAAAAGAGATATTGCTAGATAAAATTAAAATATTTTAATAAAAAAAGAATCTGCATCAGATGCAGATTCTTTTGTATGTGCAGACTTTGTACAACTTTGAATATTCCACATTCATCAGTTCTTTGTCTGCATGTTTTCGTGGTGGCAATACTGGCAAGTCTTCAGAATATATAATGCGTTTCCGCACAATTTTTCTTATTTTCTGATATGTTTGCCACAGCTCTGGATAGGAACAATTAGTCCCTGCGGTACACTCCAACAGCAGGAAAAGTGTTAAAAATTTCCGTGCTTCTTTCCTGCTTTTAAATTTTATGGAGCCGTTTTCTATGAAAATGGTTCCGAGATGTAGAAACGAGTTTTTTGCAAGTTCCACTTCAATTTTTTCTGCTTTTCTTAAAATGTCCATGTTTCACCTCCCATAGAAAAACATATAATTGCAGTATTGTATATATTATACTACATTTTGAAAATTATGTCAACTTTAGAAATGTTATTAATTTACTGTTATAGTAGGGAAAAGTAAATTAGTATATCATAAAAATAATCATAAAATGACTTGAAAAATAGAAAGAGAAATGATAATATACAAACATATTAATTTTCTGGAGAAAACAGATTAAAAAAAAACGCTTTTTTTTAGTCTGTTTTTTTGTTTTTAATTAAAAAATAAAGTAAGAGATGGAGAAGGAAAAATGGAAATAGCTTTTGATAATGAAAAATATTTGAAGATTCAAAAAGAAAAAATTGAAGAAAGAATAAAAATGTTTGACAACAAATTGTATTTGGAATTTGGAGGGAAGATATTTGATGATTATAATGCAAGTAGAGTACTGCCAGGATTTAGTCCAGATGCAAAAATAAAACTTTTGCAAGAATTTAAAGAGGATTTAGAAATAATATTTTGTATAAATGCAAATAACATCAAAAAAAATAAAATAAGAGCCGATTATGGAATTGGTTATGATGTTGAATTATTAAGATTAATTGATAATATTTCTAAGCTGAATATAAAAATTAATAGTGTAGTAATAACAATGTATACAGAACAGGAAGAAGTTGAAGAATTAAAAAGAACATTAGAAAATAAAAACATAAAAGTATATTTGCACAAACCTACAAAAGGTTATCCAGATGATGTTGAAACAATTGCAAGTGAAGAAGGTTATGGAAAAAATCCATATATTGAGACAACAAAAAAATTAGTAGTAGTAACAGCACCAGGACCAAATAGCGGAAAACTTGGTACATGTTTATCACAATTGTATCATGAATATAAAAGAAATATAAAAGCAGGATATGCAAAATTTGAAACATTTCCTGTTTGGGATTTATCACTTATGAATCCGATAAATATGTCTTATGAAGCTGCAACAGCAGACTTAGGAGATATAAATATGATAGATTCATTCCATTTAGAAAAATATAATATAAAAGCAGTAAATTATAATAGAGATATTTCCGCATTTCCAATCTTAAAGAACATGCTAAATAAAATTACAGGAAAAAATATATATAATTCTCCAACAGATATGGGAGTAAATATGATAAGTAAATGTATTGTTAATGAAGAAGTAGCACAAAATGCAGCAAGGATGGAGATAATCAGGAGATATTATGATAGTTTGTGTGATTTTAAAAAGGGGATAGGGAATGAAAATACAGTAGAAACAATTAAAAAAATAATGAATAGAGCTGAGATATCTACCTCAGATAGAAAGATTGTAAAATATGCATTAGAAAAATCTGAAAAAACAAATTCAAATATAGTTGCTATTATGCTTGAAAATGGTAAGGTAATAACAGGCAAAGAATCTGAATTATTAAGTGCTTCCAGTGCTTTACTTATAAATGCAATGAAAGAATTAGCAGGAATACCAGATGATGTTTATTTACTATCACCATCAGTGTTAGAATCAATTTTCAAGTTAAAACAAAAGACATCATATAAAAGAAATTATTCACTAAATTTACCAGAGGTTTTAATAGCATTAAGTATATGTGAAAAGACAAATCCAATTATAGAAAAAACATTTGAATGTATAGATAAACTTAGAGGTCTGGAGGCTCATAGTTCATATATTGTATCTACAACAGAACTAAAAGTTCTAAAGAGTATAGGAATAAACTTAACTTGTGAACCAAAATTATTAGGATATGAAGGATAAAATACTAAAAATATATAGTGTTTTTAGCCTAAGTAATGTATAATAGGAACATATTTTATATAGTGAAAGGGGTAAGTAATATGAAGTGCAAAAAGTGTGGAGAAGAATTACCTGAAAATAGTAAGTTCTGTACAAAATGTGGAGCAAAAGTTGAAGAAGAAAATGAAGTAGAACAAAAAGCAGAAGAGATAGAAGAAAGAGTTATAGAGGAATCTACTGAAAATGAAGAGGTTATTAAAGAACAAGAAATAGATAAAATAGAAGTAGAAGAACCAATTATTAAAGAAGAGGAAAAACAGGAAGAAATAAAAGAACAAGAAGATAATGATAAATTTGAAGTGAAAAAACAAGAAAAACCAAAGAAGAAATCAAAGTTAAAAGTTATATTAATTGTACTTATATTAATATTAGCAATAGTAGCAGGTATTTTATATGTATTTAAAGATGAAATAGAAATATTTGAAGAAAATGATAAAAAATCAAGTAATTCTGAAAATAAAATAGAAGAATTACAAGATGAAACAAATGAATTAGAAGATGATGAAGAAAATAAGCAAGAAGATAGAACATTAGTAACATCAGATAAAAGAGAATTTAATAATGGTTTAGCATGGAGCAAGGTTGATGGTCAATTTATATGTATTAATACAGAGGGAAAAGTAGTATTCAGACTTTCAAATGAATATGATACTGTTACAGACTTTAAAAATCCTGATTATGCATTAGTTTCAAATTACTATAATAAAGCAATAATAGACAAAGAAGGAAGAATAATAACAACAGATAGAGAAAATAATGCTTTTGATAAAATAATATCTGAAGATGTTTATGCTGGATGTGCAGTAGTTTATAAAAAAGTAGATACTTATGAGAAGCAAGAAGAACAATATGGTATTATTGGATTTGAAGGAAATTGGATATTAGAATTATCAAAAGATAATAAATTTTTATCAAATTATTCAATTGGACTTACAAAAAATATTATCAGAAATGGAGAAAAATTATATTTTGTAGATACTTCTAGAAAAATCAAAATACAAACCGGAATAAATAAGTATTTATGTGAAGATGAAAAAAATTGTTATATTTATACTTATGGTAATAAAATTGCACAAATAAATAAACAAAATGGTAAAACTAATAACATATTAAATGATGTAGTATTATGTGGAAATTGTTCAGACAGTTTATTTTATGCAAAGACTAGCAAATGGGATAAAAAGAAAAGAACTACAATTATAACAAATGCTTTTTATGACTTAAATGGTAAAAAGCAATTTGAAATAAAAGAAACAAATGAAATTGATACTATTACAGAAGTAACTACTGATTTTGTTGGTATAGTTATAAGAAATAATGGAGGAACAAGATTTGGGACAATTATAAATAAACAAGGAGAATATCAATTTGAGCCAATAAAAGGAGTAAAAAAACTTGAAAAAGTAGGAGAAAATAAATTCTTTATTTCATATTCAAATGAGAATGGCGAAGGAGAATATGTATGTAATGAAAAAGGAGAAAAATTATTTGATGCAACAAGTATGACAAAATATGAAAATGGATATGCAATTAAAGATAATACAAATTATGTAGATGAAAATGGAATGATATTAAAAATAATAGAATAACAAGTAAATTTAAAATAGCAATAGCATTTATGTTGTTGCTATTTTTAAATAAGAAAGGAGGCCACAGAAGACTGTGGCCTTAAAGGATTTCGCGGCGGTATAGCTACTTTAGCCGCATTCGGTTACATTATATTAATGAAGAAAGTTATATGCCAGCAGTGCATATACTGTATGGCCGCTAAGAAATAAGCCGTCGTAGAAAGGTTTTCCCTCTGAGAGCTGCTCACGGAGACGAACAAACACATCGGCTTCGTCAATCCATATTATGTCTGAGCTTATGCGCTCATTTTCATCCAGGCACCGGGCCTTTTGTCCGCATGCTGTGGCTTCTGCTACACCAAAGTCCTCGTCCGATTTGCTTGGGTCCAATAAACTAGGACCGTTTACAACAAGACGAACATCCTTGAGTAACATTCCAGTCTCTTCACGGACTTCACGACGGGAGACATCCAGCATAGATTCTTCGCCAGGATTTCTAAGCCCCGCAGGGATTTCAAGAAAATACTGGTTTACTGTTGAACGCAATTGCTTTATAAATGCTATCTTGCCGTCTTCGCTCCGAACGATAGTTGCTATGCTTGGTTCACTTTTTATGATTGTATGAGTGAACTCATCGCTGCCATCTGTTGCTGTAAGTGTACGTTTTACGCCTTCCATCCGGGGAGTTTTAAATACTCTTTCTTCGTTAGCAATAACATATTTTTTCATAATAAGTCTCCTTTCCTAATAAACAACTACAATTATATTATATCATTATAGCAGTTTTTTTCAACTAAAGAGGAATTTGTAAGATAAAATAAAGGTGGAATGAGTGGATAAGACTATTGATATATTAGTATTTTTGGTATATAATTTTAATTATCATTTTAGAGAAAAGAGGAATAAATATGAACGAATACAGAACACACAATTGCGGAGAATTAAGAATAGAAAATGTTGGGCAAAAAGTAAAACTTGCAGGATGGGTACAAAAAATAAGAAATTTAGGTAAAATGCAATTTATAGATTTAAGAGATGAATTTGGCATTACACAAATAATAATTTCAGATAATGAAGAAATGTCTAATAAAACTAAAGACTTAACAACAGAGTGTAGTGTTTCTTTTGATGGAGTAGTATCAGAAAGAACTAATAAAAATGCAGAAATTCCTACTGGAGATATTGAAATTATAGCATCAGATGTAACAATACTTGGAAAATGTAAAAATGTTTTACCATTTGAAATTAACCAAAAACAAGATGGTGAAGGTTCTGTAAGAGAAGATTTAAGATTAGAATATAGATTTTTAGATTTAAGAAATGACAAACTTCATAAAAATATATTACTTAGGTCTAAAATATTAAAAACAATGAGAGATGAAATGGATAAAGAGGGGTTTGCTGAAATTCAAACACCTATTTTAGGAAATTCATCACCAGAAGGTGCAAGAGATTTTTTAGTTCCTAGTAGATTACATCCAGGAGAATTTTATGCACTTCCACAAGCACCACAACAATTTAAGCAATTACTTATGATATCTGGATTTAATAAATATTATCAAATAGCACCATGTTTTAGAGATGAAGATCCAAGAGCTGATAGATCTCCAGGAGAATTTTATCAATTAGACATGGAGATGTCTTATGCTACACAAGAAGATGTATTTGAAGTTATGGAGAGAGTAATACCAAATGTATTTAAGAAAAATAGTGATTTAAAAATTACAGAAGCTCCATTTGTTAGAATACCATATAGAGAAGCTATGGATAAGTATGGAACAGATAAACCAGATTTAAGAAATCCATTAATAATTGAAGATGCAACTGATATTTTTAAAGATACTGAATTTAATGCTTTTAAAGGAAAAACTATAAAAGTAATAAAAGTAGATAATATGAATGATAAACCTAGAAAATTCTTTGATCAAATGTCTGAATTTGCTGTTTCTGAGCTATCTGCTAAAGGACTTGCATGGGTAAAAGTAGAGGATAGAAATAGTCTTACAGGTGGAATTTCAAAATTTATTACAGAGGAGCAGAAAGAAAAATTATTTAAGTTATTATCTTCTACTAAGGATTCAGCTATATTCTTTATTGCAGATGAATACGAAAAAGCTCAGAAGATTGCAGGAGGAGTAAGAATAGAATTAGGAAATAGATTGGATTTATTAGAAAAGGACATTTATAAATTTTGTTGGATAGTTGATTTTCCAATGTATGAATTATCAGATGAAGGTACAATTGATTTTAATCATAATCCATTTTCAATGCCACAAGGAGGAATTGAAGCACTAAATACTAAAGACCCATTAGATATATATGCTTATCAGTATGATTTAGTTTGTAATGGCTATGAACTTGCTTCTGGAGCAGTAAGAAATCATAATCAGGAAATTATGATAAAAGCATTTGAAATTGCAGGATATAAAGAAGATGATGTTAAAAATAGATTTGGTGCTTTATATAATGCTTTTAGTTATGGAACACCACCTCATGCAGGTGTAGCTCCAGGAGTTGACAGAATAGTAATGTTACTTGCAAAAGAAGAGAATATAAGAGAAGTTATAGCATTTCCAAAGAATAAAAAAGCAAGAGATTTACTTATGAGAGCACCTTCTAAAGTATCAGAAGAACAATTAAGAGATGTACATATTAAGTTAAATTTGGAAGAAAATGATAAAGAAAATAAAGAATAATTAAAAAAAGTACTAAAAAACCTATAATAATGATGTTTATTATTAATATAGGTTTTTTACTTTAGTTGACAAAGGATGGAAAAAAAGATATACTAAGTCTGTAATAAAAAAGTGAGGTTTTATTAGATATGAATAAAAAATTTACTATAACTTTATTAGGAACAGTAGCAGTATGTACTTTATGTGCAACTTCAGTATTTGCAACAGAAGGAAAAATAACAGGAAATTCAGTTAGAATGAGGTTAGAAGCTAGTACAAAAGCTAGTATAGTAGATACAATAGATAAGAATGCAAAAGTAGAAGTTTTATCTGAAAGCAATAATTGGTATAAAGTATCTTATAAAAATAAAGAAGGATATATTTATAAAGATTATATAGAAGTAGATACAGAAAGTGAAAATACTGTGGAAAACTCAGATGAAAAAGCTTCTAATGAAAGTTCAAAAATTGGAAATATTTTAAATTCAGATGCTAATTTATATTTGACAGCATGTTATTCATCATCAAAAATAGGTGATATTAAGAAGAATACAAAAATAAAATTAGAGAAAACAATTTCTAATTGGTCTTATGTTTCTTATAGTAATTTATATGGTTGGATACCAAATTATAAATTAATGAAAACAGAAAGCAAAGTAGAAGAGAATGCTAAAGTAGAGGATAAACAACCTAAAAAAGAAACAGAAGTAAGTAAAATTAATAAAAAAGCATATCTTTCTTCTGGACCTGCTAATTTAAGAAAAGGACCAGGAACTAATTATAGTACAATAGGTGGAATTGCAAAAAATGAAAGTATTACAGTATTAGAAGAAGAAAAAGAATGGTATAAAATAAAAACTTCTGATAATATAACAGGATATGTTTTAAAATCTCTTGTAACTTTAGGAGAAAAAAAGACAACATCTAGATCAAGTGTAAAAAGAGATGTAAAAGAAGAAAAAGCTAAAGAAATAACAGTTGAAAAAAAGCAAGAGGATAATAATACAAAAGTTGAAGAAGATAAAAAAACATTATCAAAAGAAGAAAAATTAACAGAAAAAAGAAAAGAATTAGTTAAATTTGCAAAAAAATATTTAGGATATAAATATGTACATGGCTCTGCATCGCCAAAAACAGGTTTTGATTGTTCAGGATTTACCAAATATGTATATGGACATTTTGGATATAAATTATCTAGGTCAGCATCTTCACAAGGCAAAGAAGGTAAACATGTAGATAAAGATAAATTAAAATTAGGAGATTTATTAATATTTACAGGTCATGTTGGAATTTATATAGGAGATAACAAATTTATACATGCTTCTAATCCAAGTGATGGAGTAAAGATTACAAGTTTATCAAATAGCTATTATGTTAGAAATTATAAAGATGCAAGAAGAATTATAAAATAAGGAGAAATAAAACATTTTAAAAATTACAGTAATAGGATATATAATGGGATTAATACTGGGACTATACTTACAAAAAAGTATAGTTCTTTTTTTATTTATTTTAGTTATAACTTTATTTTATTCTAATTTAAAAAGTAATAAGTATAAGATAGTTGTATTTACTATAATGTTATTATTAGGATATGTATATATGTCTCAAATTAGTATTAATAAGAATAAAATGGAAAAGAAAATAATTACTTTAGAAGAAAAGGAAAGTATAATTATATATGGAAATGTATGTTCTAATATAAAAAAAGGAGAATATAAAGATAGTTTTTATATAAATGTAGAAAAAACTAATGTTAATAATAAAGAATTCAATATTAAAAATATAAAATTAAACATATATATAAAGGATTCAGATAAATATGATATTATGCAAGGAGATTATATTAAAGTTGTAGGAAAGTTTGACACTATAAGTTCTTATAATAATTTTGGAATATTTAATTATAAACAATATCTGAAAAGAAAGAACATATATGGAAATATACAATGTTCAAATTTAACAGTAGTAAAAAGAAGTAAAAGTAAAGTTACATATATAAGATTTAAGTTAATCAATTATATAAAGAAAAAAATAAAAGATAATATACAAAATAGTGCATTATTAACAGGAATATTAATAGGAGATAAAAGTGAATTATCAGATGAAACAATGGAAGAATTTAAAAATAGCAATTTATCACATATACTTGCTGTTTCTGGTACACATATATCAATATTAATAACTTTATTTTCAGTGTTTTTAGATAAAATTATTAAAAATTATAAAATAAAAAATACTATTATCATAATACTATTAATATTTTTTTTATTTATAGTAGGAAATACACCATCAGTCCTAAGAGCAGTAATAATGTCATGTTTAGTAATTATAAGTAAGCTTGTATATAGAAAAAGTAATAATATTAATAATTTACTTTTATCTGCATTTATAATTCTAATTATAAACCCATATTATTTATTTGATTTAGGATTTCAGTTATCTTTTCTTGCAACACTCGGAATAATATTATTTGTTAGAATATTTGAAAAGAAAATCTCATATGTATTAAAACAAGATAAAAAACTAAAATTTAGGATTATCAAATACATAATAAGTACATCAGTTGTAAGTGCATCTGCAAATATATTAATTATACCAATAGTAATGTATAATACTAACAATTTATCATTTAATTTTGTTATATCAAATATTATTGTAAGTCCATTAATTTTTATTCTTGAGATGTTAGGAATTATATTTTTATTTTTGCCTAACATATCTTTATTAAATCATTTAATAGAAATCATTTTGTATCTTATAGCAAATACTGCTAAATATTGTTCAAAAATTAAAATATTATCTTTTTTAATGTCTACTCCTAATATTATAGAAATATTAATATATTACTTTTTAATTTAT
>JAAWJE010000041.1 GCA_022796725.1 Clostridia bacterium
TCAAAAAAAGTTACGGTTTTTTGTAAAAAAAATAAAAAAATGTAAAAATAGAGGATTAAATATAAATTAAAAGTATTTTTTACATTAAAATTTATATCCTTCTATAATATATATTACTTAACTTCAAAAAAAGTTACGTATTTATTTGAAAAATTTTTAGAAATTTAGTAAAATATGTAAAAAGAGGGAGAAGAAAATGATAAAAGACGATAAATTTAATGAATTCTATATCAAATATAGAGATAAAATATTTAATTTCATATATTATAGAACTAGAGATGGATTAATTTCAGAAGAACTAATGCAAGAAACATTTATGACTTTATATGAGACAAGTTATGATTTAAATAGCAAAACAGATGTTGAATTAAAGAATATCACATATAAAATTGCTAAAAATAAAATTCTAACTTTTATGAGAAATAATAAAAAAAGATTAGATATATTTGAGAAACATGCAAATGAATTATATGAAGATAGAATTTCTGATCCAGAAGAAGAGTTTGAAAAGATAGAACTTTCAAAGAATGTAAATGATGTATTAAATAGACTGACAAAAGATCAGAAAAGAACTATTATTCTAGTTAAGATGAGAGGAATGTCATATAAACAAGCCTCAAGAGTTTTAAGGAAGAAACAAAATGAAGTAAGACAACTTTTGCATAGAGGAAAAGAGAAATCTAAAAGGATAATTGTAAGAGAATATCCAGAAATCGCAAGTAGATATAAAAATGCTAAGAAATATATGTCTATTATTATTCTACTTGTAACAACAATGATTACTGGTATGGTATATGCCTCTGTTAAAATATACAAAAAGATAAATACTTCTACATATACTTTAAAAGAAAGAGATGCTAAGAAGGATGAATCCAAAGTAAACATAAATAGAAAAGAAGCAGAAAATATTATTAAGAATTATTTATCTGCATTAGGAATAACAGAATATAATTTTGATGAACTGAAATTAACAAGTGATGGTTTAGAAGATAAGGAAATATGGTTATTGTATAAGACCGATAAATATAAAATTAAAATTAGTTCTGATAATGGAGAATTAATAGAATTTAATCTTATGATAGATAAAAGTGATATTGAAAATAAAAAATCAAAAATAACAGATAAAGAACTAAAAGATATTTATGATAAACTAAATTTTGAAAGTGAATATGATAAGTTAAAACATCAGAAAAATAATTTGAATATATTAGAAGCTTATTACTATGATGATGAAGATAAGTATGCAAATAGAATAAAAATTACATATTATAAAGATAAAGTAATAAGTGTAGTTAATTATGATTATATAATAAATAATAGTTCTAATATTAAAATTAGTAGTGATGAAGCTATAAAGATATTAAAAGAAAATTATAAAGTTAAAAGTATTGAGAAAATAGAAATATCAGAAGATTGTAAGAATGTAAATCTAGAAATAGATGATTACGAAATTGAAAATTTTACAAATGAAGAATTACAACAGTATAATTATGGTAATACAAAGTTTATTTGGGAGATTACATATAATAAAAATAAGAAAATATCTATAGATGCTGAAAGTGGAGAAATAATAACAGACAATTATAATTATGAAGAGAAAAAAGATTAAATGATTAAAAAGTACTATAAAATAAAGTAAAGTGAACCATGTTTTGTTCACTTTATTTTATAATGCTTTTATTATTATCTTGCAGTTCCTTTATAAGTAGTACTTCCATATAATTTAGTAGGAGTAGTTCCAGAACCAGGAACCATAGAAGCAGCAGCTACGGCACATGATCTTATACTAGCGCTCCCAACATTTTCAGTCCAAAAATAATAATTAAATTTATTAGCATTAGAGAAAGTTACAGCTCCAGACCAACCTAGGAAACATCTTGAAGAATATCCAGTAGTATGGAAGGCTTTTGCAAGAGTATCTGTTTGTGCACTATATGCAGAATCTATATATACTAAATCCCAGTTTCCTGATATATCATCTTTATCAATAGAGCTACCACTGTAATCATTAAAATAACCATTTCCACCTAATGTATGAATATAGAAAGCATATCCATTAGTTGTACCAGTAATCCAACTTAAAATAGTTGATTTTTTTATAGCTCCAGTAGTAGTACTTACAGAATAACCTAATTTTTGAAGTCCATATTTTGCGTAAGTAGCACAGTCATTATATAATGAACTTTTTGAACTAGCAAAAACTTTAGCAGCAGTAGCAGCATTAGAAGTAGTTGCAAACATACTTACTATTACAATTAATATTAAAAATATTGATATAATTTTTTTATTCATTTATACAATCACCTCCAATAATATCTCCAGTAGAAGCATCTACAAACACAAATTCATTTTTTTCAGTAGATAATACCCATGCTTTATGAAGGTCTGTATCAGTTTCTTCATTAAAATATTCGTTTCCTTGTACTATAGTTAATTCAGAATCAACTATTTTAGAGTCTAATTCTAAATTATCATTAGCTTTATTTTTAGCTTCTTCACTTGTAATATTTACTTCTTTTTCATCTGAATAAGGAGTATCAAATACGCTTAATGCTGCAATTTCTTTTGTTTCAGGTGTGAAAAATACTTTTACAGCTTCATATTTATTATAAACTCCATTATATTCTTTTTGGAAATCAGCTTCCCATAAAACATCATCAAATTTTTCAAGATATACTAAATCATATTCACTAGGTAAATTTAATTCAGCATATTTAGCTGTTATAAAATCTTTAGCTTCATTTTTACTTGATGAAGATATAACATCATCAGAAATTGTTTTTGAATAGATACCAATAACATCTTTATTATCTTCATCTAATCTTAATGTGTAATTATCTGTGTCAACCTTATAAAAAGTAGAATTTGTAGTAGAGTCTGATTCTTTAGAAATACTGTTTATTTTTTCCTCAGAATTATTTAAATTTTCTATAAATTCAGTAGATTTAAAAGTTACTAAAGAATTAATAGATTTTTCTGCTTGTTCATTAGATACTTCAAAGCTAGCATTTACAATACATGCTACTGAAAATAATGAAATAGCGGATAAAATAATTGTAGTGAAAACATATTTTTTCATACAAAAAAACCTCCTTAAAATTTATTTAAAAACAATATATCTGTTGAAAAATTTAGGTTTAATTTCAGGTAGAAAAAAGTGGAAAACGATAAAATTGCTCTTAAGTGATACATTTTATGGAAAAACTTTTACAGGTATAAACAAATCAATATTTAGAAAAAATTTTTGCAAACAAAGATACCATATACATAAAAAATAATAATAAGTTGTATTTTGTAAACTATATAAATTTGTACACAATAAGTATGTGCATAAAAATGATCTAATTTTATTGAAAAATAAAGTATCCACAAAGTTATCCACATTATCCACAGGTGAATAAAAATAAGTTTACAAGTAATTTATGGGTTACATAAATAAAAAAGAGAGCTATGTAAGTGTATAGAAATCAACAATTTGCATAGTTTGAAAAAATTATATAGTATAAAATTAAAATTTAAAAAATACAAGAAAATACAATATTTGCTAAGTTATGCACAATAGTTTTTAAATGTTATATAAAGAAATAGAAGATACAAATTTTTTGTATCTTCTATAAATTATTTTTTCAGTTTAATGAAGTTAAAATAATAAATTTCTAGAGTATATTTAACACTATCTGTAATTTTGGGATTTTTTCTTACTTCATTGATAGATTGCCATTTATAATCATCATGTTCTGTTAGTTTAATATTATTTGTAGATTTAACTTTTACTTTAAAATTATATTCTCTAGATTTTTTCCCACTTCTTGAATCATAATCAAAACTATTAATATAACTTTCTAATTGTTCTACATCAAGGTTTGTTTCTTCTTTAACTTCTCTAACTAGAGCATCATAAATCGTTTCACCACTTTCTATATTTCCACTAGGTAGTTCATCAATTCCACCATAAAAATCATCAGGTCTTCTAGTTACTAATAAAAATTCATTATTTGAATTTACAATAATTCCTCCAACAATGTTTTTTATTATACCATCTTTTTTTCCTTGTTCAATTAAAACATCATAGAAATACATTTTTTCCTCCTAATTATATTTTATAAAAATTATATCATAATAATATAAAGATGTATATGTTGACAATTATGGTAAAAGATATTAAAATATATGTATTGAAAAACCAATATTGCGATGAAAAAGAGAGAATATATTCATTTATGAAAAAGAGAGCTAAGGATGGTGAGAGCTTAGCCATAAAGATATAGGATGGAGCTTTGGAGCAAGTTTTTAATTAAGGTGGGTTTTTAAAACCAAATAGGGTGGAACCGCGGAAGTTATCTTTCGTCCCTTGTTATAGAGGGATGAAGGATTTTTTGTTTGCAAAAATTTAATAATCCCATATATCAAAAAGAGGAGGAGTTAAATTATGGTTGATTCAATGGAAAAATTAGTAAATTTATGTAAAGCAAGGGGATATATTTATCCAGGCTCAGAGATTTATGGAGGACTTGCAAATACATGGGATTATGGACCTTTAGGTGTAGAAATTAAAAATAATGTAAAAAAAGCATGGATGAAAAAAATCATTAATGAAAATAAGATGAATGTAGGATTAGATTGTGCTATATTAATGAATCCACAAACATGGGTTACTACGGGACACGTTGGAGGATTTTCAGACCCATTGATAGATTGTAAAGAATGTAAAACAAGACACAGAGCTGATAAATTAATAGAAGAATGGGCAGAAAAAAATGGTACTCCTGTAATTGCTGATGGATGGAGTGATGAAGAAACAATAAATTATATAAACGAGCATAATATAGTTTGTCCAAATTGTGGTAAACTAAATTTTACAGAAATAAGAAAATTTAATTTAATGTTTAAGACTTTTCAAGGAGTAACAGAAGATTCAAAATCTGAAATATATTTAAGACCTGAAACAGCACAAGGTATATTTGTTAATTTTAAAAATGTAATGAGAACAACAAGAAAAAAATTACCAATGGGTATAGGTCAAGTAGGTAAGGCTTTTAGAAATGAAATAACACCAGGTAACTTTATTTTTAGAACAAGAGAATTTGAACAAATGGAACTTGAATTCTTTTGTAAACCTGGAACAGATCTAGAGTGGCATGATTATTGGAAAAAAGAATGTAAAAACTTTTTACTTAATTTAGGTGTAAATGAACAAAATATTAGATTTAGAGACCACTCACCAGAGGAATTAGTATTTTACAGTAAAGCGACAGCTGATTTAGAATATAAATTTCCATTTGGTTGGGGAGAAGTTTGGGGAATAGCTGATAGAACAGATTATGACTTATCAAGACACATGGAAGCAACAGGAGAAGATTTAACATATACAGATCCTGAAACAAATGAAAAATATGTACCATATTGTATAGAGCCATCAGTTGGTGTAGATAGAATGATTTTAACTTTTCTTTGTGATGCTTATGAAGAACAAGAAATTGAAGAAGGAGATGTAAGAACTGTATTACATTTACACCCAGCAATAGCACCTTTTAAAGTTGCAGTACTTCCATTATCAAAGAAATTAAGCGAAAAATCAGAAGAGGTATATGATATGTTATCAAAATCCTTTGTATGTGATTATGATGAGGCTGGAAGTATAGGAAAAAGATATAGAAGAGAAGATGAGATTGGAACTCCATATTGTGTTACAGTAGATTTTGATACATTAGAAGATGAGGCTGTTACAATAAGAGATAGAGACACCATGAAACAAGAAAGAGTAAAAATACAAGATTTAGAAAAATGGATACAAGATAAAATTAAATTTTAATTTATAATAGAAAAAGGAGAAATTGATTAAGGATAATATGTTCTTATTTATTTCTTACTTATAAGTATAATAAGGTAAATTTATAAAATCTAAAAACAGGAGAAGTCCCCCTTGATAATTTGTTACAATCATCAAGGGGGACTAGTTTTAAAGAAAAACCTTTCGGAAAAGCGTATGAAGAAATTTTAAAAACTTAGATTCTTCTTTTTGCTCATTCTCAAGCCATACTGTCATTCCTGCAATGGCAACTTTCAATTCTTTATCAGTTGGTGTATCAGTTATAAATCTTTGCAAGAAGTTAAGAACTCCATTTTTTAACAGGATTATAACTATTCCAAAAGAAAGAATTATTGCAATGCACATATAAAGTAAATCTGGGATAAAACTGCAATAAAATAATGAAATATTGTTTACAATTATTAATGTTATTATGTTTGTTCCACATGTGTTATCGAAACGAGAATAATTTCTTAGTTCTTCTATTGTTGGCACTCTGTTCAGTTTTCGATAAGCATTTATAACCATATGCTCAGCAGAATGAAACCTATGCACATTTGGTCTAAATTTTTTATCATTGTAACATCTCAGAATAAATGCTTCTATGGTAGCTAATACAATTAATGATATTTGTGTAAAATAATTATCGCTTACATATTCCATTAAAAATATTAGTATAATCATAAAAGCTAAAAAAGATAATAGAAGACTAAGAAATTCTTTCGGTTCAATATTTTCCTTATATTTGTTTTTTTGTTCTTTTTTTGACATCCACTTTGATGTGATATTACCTTGCTCATCGACAGTTGCTACTGCCAAATATCCTTTATGTCTTTTAGAGTAAAATACTATCCCATTATCCATAGAATGTGCAGAATTAATTTTTAATTTTTTTGTCCGCTTTTTAAGCATAATGCTTCTCCTTCCTAAGTTTTGTAACTATATTATACAATAATTTACATAAGACTTCAAATATACATATATTTATAAATGTTGAATTTATATATTTTCTTTGTAAAATACAAGAAAATATGATAAAATAAAAAAGTATTTTAATAGTAAGGAAGGTTTATAATGGAATATCTTGATATATATGATAAAAATGCTATGAAATTAGATATAAAAAAGGAAAAAGAATTAGTACATTTAGAAGGAGCACTCCATAAGACAATTCATTTATGGATAATAAATGATAAAAATGAATTATTGCTTCAAAGAAGAAGTAATGATAATCCTAGATATCCAGGAAAGCTAGAAATATCTGTTGCAGGTCATATACGTTCAGGAGAAAATTCAGTAGAAGCAATACAAAGAGAAGCTTTTGAAGAAATTGGAATAAGAATAAATCCATATTTTTTAGAATATTTATTTTCATATAAACATCAAAGAATAATGAAAGATACATATATAAATAATGAAATTTCAGATGTATATATTTATAAATATAACGTAGATATAGATAAGTGCCAGTTTAATGATAAAGCAGTTAGTGAGCTTAAATATGTGAATTATTTGGAACTAGAGAAAATGTGGAGAAAAAAAGATAAAGAATTAATTGACCACGAAGAACATTATGAAATTTTATTTTGTATGTTAAAAAAATATATAATAAAATAATCTCAGAAGTTATATACTTCTGAGGTTTATAAGTTAAAAAAAGATGAA
>JAAWJE010000028.1 GCA_022796725.1 Clostridia bacterium
GATAAAATAAAAAATGCAAATAAAAAAACAATATTAATAATAAATAAAATTGATTTAATACCAAAAGAAAAATTGCTAAATCTTATAACATTATATAGTAACGAATATAGTTTTTCAGCAGTTATTCCAATTTCAGCAAATAATAGCAAATATAGAAATGTTGTAATAGAAGAGATTGAAAAACTATTAAATGTAGGACCTAAATATTATGAAGAAGATGAATATACAGATCAGACTATGAGGCAAATTGCAGAAGAAGCAATAAGAGAAAAAGCACTTAGATTATTAGATGAAGAAGTTCCTCATGGAATATATGTTGAAGTAGAAAAATATAGTTTTAGAAAAACTATAAAAAAAGAAAAAATATATGATATAGATGCAATAATATATTGCAAAAAGAACTCACACAAAGGAATAATAATAGGGAAAGAAGGAAAAATGTTAAAGAAAATTGGAACTTATGCAAGACAAGATTTAGAAAAAATTACTGGAATGAAAATAAACTTAAAATTATGGGTAAAAGTTGATGAGAATTGGGAAGATAAAGGAAATATTGTAAAAAAATTTCAGTATAAAAAAAAATAAAAAACAAAAGATATTACTAAGGAGAAGGTGATACTTATGATAAATAAATTAGCATGGGATGTTTTTAAGAATACAGGAAGTATAGATGCTTTTTTAGAACTTAAGAATATTGAAGAAATACAGAAAAATATGAAGGTTGATGAAAATGAAAACAATCAAAGTAAGTGGAATAGTAATTTCGGAAAATAATTTAGGGGATTCAGATAAAATACTTACTATATTAACTCCAAACATAGGGAAAATATCATGTGTAGCAAAAGGTGCTAAAAGACCTAAAAGTTTGCTTATGGCAGGTTCTCAATTCTTATGTTTTGGAGAGTACATATTATATAAATCGCAAGACATTTATAAAATTAATTCTGTAAATCCTATCGAACTTTTTTACAATGTAAGAACTGATTTAGATAAGCTAAATTATGTATCACATATTACAAAAATAATAAGTGATGTTACAACTGAAAATCAAAATAATTATAATATACTAAAATTATTTTTAAATACACTATATACTATATCAGAAACAGACAAAGACTTAGATATAGTATTATCTGTGTTTAAACTTAGATTACTTAAAATACTTGGATATTCTCCAAATATATCAGAGTGTGTAGAATGCAAGAAAAAAGATGAGAAAGAATATAAATATTTTAGTATAAAAGATGATGGTTTCAAATGTAGTAATTGTGGAAGATTAGACACAAGCTCAATAGAAATCACAGAGGGAGCTAAGTATGGAATAATTTATTCGATATTAGCAGATAGTAAAAAGATATATTCTTTTAAAATAAGTGATCAAGCCAAAAGAGAAATTGAATTAATTGCAAGATTATATTTTAATGAAAAGTTAGAAAAAGAATATAAAATAGAAAAATTATTTTAAAAAAGCAAAAGAAAAATAGATTATCTTTTGCTTTTTTTATATATTTGTTGGTGCCATAAAACTGAACTCTGGGATATTACGTAATATTCCAAATGCAATAGTAATAATTAATATAAAATACCATATAAAGTTTGGTATCTTATTTTTTGACTTAAAAATATACTTATAGATTAGATATAATATAAAAAAAGGAAATAATATAGTAACTAACATATTATATCTAAATGCTTTATATAAGTTTAAAATTAAAATATATAGCTAAAAAGTAAAAGTAGGGTTGAGGAATGACTGCATTGGAATTAGTAGTATTAGTTTCATGGGTCATTTTTTCATTAGGTTTTGTTCTTTGCATTATGGTGTTGTGTTTGGCTTCTGACAGCAATAAGGGAAAAGATATATAGGAACGTGCTTGGATGCAGGTCGGAATATTATTTGTATTTGCATTTTTTTGTCATAAACGCTTGTGTTTTTAGTATGACATTACATGTATAATAACAGTACTCAACTAGAAAAAAAGAGAGGGGAGCTTCTGGTAGGAGCTCCCTGCAATTGACTTAATTTACATAATGAAGTATAATATAAATACATAAAAAATTATTATAGGGAGGTTTTGATATGGCTACAATTGATATAGCTACAATTCTTAAAATTCTTGCAATACCATGTATGCTTACATTTATTGTATTTTATCTTGCAATGATATTTGCTCCTGAAAGTAAATTAGTAGATTATTTTCGGAGTCATAAACGAGCACAAGTAATTTTGGGAATAATGTTTTGTATAGGATTAATTAGTGCATTTGTTGCTGTATTGTAAAAAACTTTAAAACAAAAAGAAAGGGGGGAGTTCCTTATGGGGGGCTTCCCCCGTAATTTTTATAATAGTTTGGATTGACAATTAATTATTATATTTATATAATGTAACTATCAAAACACAATAGGAGGAGATTGTAATGAATATTAAAATAACAGGAAAAGACTTAAAAGCAACAGAGGCAATCAAAGATTACACAGAGAAAAAATTAACTAGAATAGTTAAATATTTTGATACAGAAGATTTAGAAGCATCTGTAACAATCAAAACTGAAAGAGAAAATCAGATTGCTGAAATAAGTGTATCATATAGAGGAGAAAATTATAGAGCAGTTACAGAGCATAAAGATTTATATGCTTCAATAGATAAAAATATTGACATATTAGAAGGACAAATTAGAAAAATGAAGACTAAAAAAGAAAAAATGAATAAAGATGAATCTATAAGAATAAAAGAATCTGCAAATGCAGATAACAAAACAGTTGTTATAGAAAATGAAGTAATAAAGACAATATATTATGATATAAAACCAATGTCTATTGAAGATGCTAAATTAAAATTACAAGAAAGGCCTACAAATAACTTTTTGACTTTTATTAATGTAGATACAGGAAAAGTAAATGTTATATTTAGATTAAAAGATAATGTAAATTATGGTTTAGTAGAACCAGAGGCTTAAAATGTAATTAATAAAGAGACTATTTTTAATAGTCTCTTTTTTATTCATATAATTAGCAAAAAAATGTATTGATTATATTTATATTAACTGATATAGTTTAATAAAGAAAAAAGTCGAAAAAGATAAAATGAAAATTAAAAAATAAATTTGTACAAAAAATTAGGTTAAAAAAATATATAGTTAATATAATTAAATATACAAAAGGAGGAAGATATATGGAAAATGAAGAAAACTTAAAATGTAACTGTAGTGGAGAAGACCCAAAGTTAAACGAAATTTTAGAGCAGTATATTAAGGATAAAAGTAATTTAATTCAAATATTAAATGATGTTCAAAATTACTATGGATATATTCCAGAAAAAGCACAAAGGGCAATATCTGAATATTTATCAATTCCAATGGCTGAAATATATGGAGTAATTACATTTTATTCAAGATTTACATTAAAACCAAATGGAAAATATCATATTGCAGTATGCTTAGGTACAGCTTGTTTTGTAAAAGGTTCAGAAAAAATATTAGATAGAGCAAAAGAAAGACTAAAAATAGATGTAGGAGAAACAAGCAGTGATGGTAAGTATTCATTAGAAGCAACGAGATGTATTGGAGCATGTGGACTTGCTCCTGTATTTACAATAAATGGGGAAGTATATGGTAAAGCTACTGTTAAGTTGCTAGATGAGGTACTAGATAGTTTAGAATAATAAAATTAAAAAGGAGGTTTTATATGAAATCCTTAGAAGAAATAGAAAGCATAAGAAAGCTAAAAAGAGAAGAATTAGATTTAAGAGTAAATACAAAAGCAGATACAAGAGAAAAACATATTTTAGTATGTCATGGTACTGGATGTACATCATCAAAATCAGTTGATATATTAGATAATTTTAGAAAAATAATTGAAGAAAAAGACATAAAAAACGTAAGAGTCATACAAACTGGATGTTTTGGTCTTTGTGCAAAAGGGCCTATAGTAATAATAAGACCAGAAGATATTTTTTATGCAATGGTAAAACCATCAGATTGTGAAGAAATTGTGGAAAAACATATTCAAAATGGAGAGATTGTAGAGAGATTATTATGCAAAGATATTGATAATAAGACAGTGAAAAGTTTAGATGAACTTAATTTTTATAAAAAACAAAAAAGAATTGCTCTTAAAAATTGTGGTAAGATAGACCCAGAAAATATTGATGAGTATATAGCTTTTGATGGTTATAAAGCATTAGAAAAAGTATTATTTGATATGACACCTGATGAAGTAATAAAAGAAATATCTGATTCAGGACTTAGAGGTCGTGGTGGAGCAGGTTTTCCTACTGGAAAGAAGTGGGAACTTACTAAAATGGCAGAAGGAAAACAAAAATATGTAGTATGTAATGCAGATGAAGGAGATCCACGGAGCTTTTATGGATAGAAGTATTTTAGAAGGAGATCCACACTCAGTAATTGAAGCAATGATGATTGCAGGATATTCAATAGGTGCAGATAAAGGATATATATATGTAAGAGCGGAATATCCAATAGCAGTAGAAAGATTTAAGAAGGCTATTGAAACAGCCAAAGAATATGGAATACTTGGTAAAAATATATGGAATACAGGGTTTGACTTTGATTTAGAAATAAGACTTGGAGCTGGAGCTTTTGTTTGTGGTGAAGAAACAGCACTTTTGGAATCTATTGAAGGAAGACGTGGTCAGCCAAGATTAAAACCACCATTCCCAGCAAATGAAGGATTATGGGGAAAACCAACTTTAATAAATAATGTTGAGACTTATGCAAATATTACTAAAATAATATTAAATGGTGCTAAGTGGTATTCATCAATAGGAACAGAAAATTCAAAAGGAACAAAAGTATTTGCATTGGGAGGAAATGTAAATAATGTAGGATTAGTTGAAGTTCCAATGGGAGTAACTTTAAGAGAGATAGTATTTGATATAGGTGGAGGAATTCCAAATGGAAAAGGATTTAAAGCAGCTCAAACTGGAGGCCCTTCAGGAGGATGTATTCCAAAAGAACATTTAGATACTCCAATAGATTACGAATCACTAAAATCTATAGGTTCAATGATGGGTTCAGGAGGACTTATAGTAATGGATGATTCAAAATGTATGGTAAATTTAGCTAAATTTTATCTAGGATTTACAGTAGATGAATCATGCGGAAAATGTACTCCTTGTAGAATTGGAACTAAAAGAATGTATGAACTTTTAGAAAAAATCACTGATGGAAAAGGTGAAGAAGGAGATATAGAAAAATTAGAAAGATTAGCTGTTTCAGTTCAAAAGGCATCTATATGTGGACTTGGACAAAGTGCTCCAAATCCAGTATTAAGTACACTAAAATATTTTAGAGAAGAATATAGAGAGCATGTTTCTTTAAAACAATGCAGTGCAGGAGAATGCAAGGCTATGATGAAATTATCAATAGATCCATCTAAATGTAAAGGATGTGGACTTTGCAAAAGAAATTGTCCTGTTGGTGCAATATCAGGAGAGGTTACAAAACCACATGTTATAGATAATGAAAAGTGTATTAAATGTGGAGCTTGTATAAGTAATTGCCACTTTAATGCAATAAAAAATGGATAGGAGGTACAAAAATGCCTAGTAAAAAAATGATTCACTTAACTATAAATGGAATAAATGTAGAAATAGAAGAAGGGTCAACAATATTGCAAGCTGCAAGAAAAGCAAATATTGATATTCCAACATTATGTTTCTTAAAAGATATAAATGAAGTTGGAGATTGCAGAATGTGTATAGTAGAAGTTGAAGGAAATAGAGGATTTGCCACAGCATGTATACAAAAAGTTTCTGAAGGTATGGTAGTTAAAACTAATACACCTGCAGTTATTGAAGCAAGAAAAATAGTACTTGATTTAATACTTTCAAACCATGATAGAGAATGTTTAACTTGCACAAGAAATGGTACTTGTGAACTTCAAAAATTAGCACAAGAATTTTATGTAGATGAAATAAAGTATCAAGGATCAAGAAATAAACATGAAATAGATAATCTTTCACCATCAATTGTAAGAGATTTTAATAAATGTATATTATGTAGAAGATGTATTGCTACTTGCAAAAATGTACAGGGAATTGGTGCAATAGATTGCATAAATAGAGGGTTTGAATCTTGTATTTCAACAACTCAAAATAAAAGTTTAAATGATGTAAATTGTACATTTTGTGGTCAATGTATTGAAGCTTGCCCAACAGGAGCATTAAAAGAAAAAGATTCAACAGCTTCAGTTTGGGAGAAACTCAGAGATGAAGATACTTTTGTCATAGTACAGACTGCTCCAGCAGTAAGAGCTGCACTTGGGGAAGAATTTGGTATGGAGATTGGAACTAATGTTACAGGAAAGATGGTATCAGCTTTAAAACATTTAAAATTTGATAAAGTATTTGATACGAATACAGGAGCAGATTTTACAATAATAGAAGAAGGAACAGAGTTTTTAGATAGATTTTCAAATAATGGAATACTTCCAATGATAACATCTTGTAGCCCTCGGATGGGTAAAATATATTGAAATGAATTATCCTGAATTAATACCACATTTATCTACATGTAAATCACCACATCAAATGTTTGGAGCATTAATTAAATCTTATTATGCAGAAAAAATGAATATAGACCCAGCAAAAATATATATAGTTTCAGTAATGCCATGTATTGCTAAAAAATTTGAAAGAACAAGAGAGAATATGCAAGGAGCAGGATTTGATGATGTTGACGCTGTAATTACTACTAGAGAACTTGCAAGAATGATAAAACAAGCACATATAGATTTTGTAAATCTTGAAGATCAAAAATTTGATGATCCAATGGGAGAAGCGAGTGGAGCAGGAGCAATTTTCGGAGTTACTGGTGGAGTTATGGAAGCAGCACTTAGAACAGTACAAGAAAAAGTTACTGGAAATTGTTTCGAAAAATTAGAATATGAACAAGTTAGAGGAATGGAAGGAATAAAGAGAGCTGAAATTGATATGAATAGAACAAAGGTAAAAGTAGTAGTTGCATCAGGATTAAAAAATGCTCAAATTATAATGGATGAGATAAAATCTGGAAAAGCAGACTATCAATTTGTTGAAATAATGGCATGTCCATCAGGATGTATAATGGGTGGAGGTCAGCCTATAAGAACATCAAAAGAAAGAGCAAATATTGATATAAAAGGAAAAAGGGCAGCTGCTTTATATTCTATTGATGAAAGAAGTATAATTAGAAAATCTCATGAAAATCCAGTAGTAAAGAAAATATATGAAGATTATTTAGGAAAGCCAGGAGGACATAAACCTCACGAACTTTTACATACAAGTTATGTAAAAAGAGAAAAATATAAATAAAATAAAAAAGAGCATTTACAAAATATAAATTTAT
>JAAWJE010000015.1 GCA_022796725.1 Clostridia bacterium
ATATTGTTTACTTTTCAATGTACTTTTTTGTTCTTCAAATTTACTTCTCAGAACGTATTTAATTTTAGCATAACTACTTTGTACTGTCAACACTTTTTTAAAAAATATTTATATTTTTTTAAAAATATAAATAAGCAATATTTTAATACTTTTTTTAGTAAAAAAGGTCAAAAAATAAAACTAGCTTTTAGCTAAATTTCTTTCACTCTTTATTATTCATTAGTATTTTTTAATTACTCTTCTTAGTACAGATTTATTTTAGCATATACTAATTTTTAAGTCAATAGTTTTTTCGACATTTTTGTAAAAAATAATATACCTTATATTAAGGTATATTATTTCTTATCTTTTTCTATCTCTTCTATTACTGAATCATCTTTTTTAGCTTCTTCTCCTTCTTTTGGTTTGTTCCAAGAAATATAATCACAACTTGCAGGATTATTTTCAC
The DNA here is from genome assembly GCA_022796725.1 of Clostridia bacterium. GTDB lineage: Bacteria > Bacillota > Clostridia > TANB77 > CAG-508 > UMGS1994. The sequence goes on from JAAWJE010000015.1 coordinate 449, forward strand.
ATATATAGTAATTTCTTTTTTTCTTTGTTTTCCTTATTTGAACTTTTGAACCACACTTTGGACATGGAACATCAATTATCTGAATTATTGGTTTTGCATTTTTACATTCTGGATAACCTGGACATGCTAAAAATTTTCCATATCTCCCCATCTTTATAACCATCATTCTTCCACATTTCTCACAAGGTACATCTGAAACTTCCTCTTCTAATTTTACATGCTCTAGTTCCTTTTCAACTTTTTCTAATATATTTTCAAAAGGACTGTAAAATTCTCTTATAACTTCCTTCCATTCTTTTTTACCAACTGCTACTTTATCAAATTCATCTTCCATATTTGCAGTAAACTTTACATTAATTATATCTCCAAAGTTTTCTATTAGAAGTTTATTTACTACTTTACCAAGTTCAGTAGGAATTAATTGCTTTTTATCTTTTTCAATATAATTTCTTGCAAGTATAGTCGTTATTGTTGGTGCATAAGTACTAGGTCTTCCTATTCCTTTTTCTTCTAATGTTTTTACTAAACTTGCTTCTGTATATCTAGGTGGTGGTTCTGTGAAACTCTGTTTAGCATTTATTTCTTCTTTATTTAAAACATCTTTTTTCTTTAATATTGGAATACTAGCTATTCCTAAATCTTCTGACTCTGTTTCTTCATCTGAAGTTTCTACATATAAAGTCATAAATCCTTTAAATTTAAGTGACTGACCTGTAGTTCTTAAATTATATTCTCCTGCTGTTATATCAACTGAAATAGTATCATATATAGCTGATGACATTTGACTTGCAATAAATCTATTATAAATTAATTTATATAGCTTATATTGTTCAGGTGTTAAAGAATCTTTTATATCATCTGGTTTTATATCTATATATGATGGTCTTATAGCTTCGTGAGCATCTTGTGCATCAGATTTTGTTTTAAAATATCTATTTTCATAATATTCTGTGCCATATATACTTTCAATTTGCTCTTTTGCAGCTTTTCTTGCTTCATCTGATATTCTTGTAGAATCAGTTCTCATATAAGTTATTAATCCTGTGGTTCCTCTATCTGGTATTTTTACACCTTCATATAATCCTTGAGCAACAGACATTGTTTTTTTAATAGAAAATCCTAATTTTCTTGATGCTTCTTGTTGCATTGTACTAGTAATAAAAGGAGGTGTTGGGTTTTTCTTTTTCTCTCCTATATTTACATCTTTCACTATAAATTCTTCATTATTTAATTCTTTCTTTACTACATCAACTTCATCTTTTGAATGTAATTCTATTTTTTTATTATTCTTTCCAATTAATCTTGATTCAAATTTTGTTTTTGTTTCCTTATCTGATACTATTGCTGTAATATTCCAATATTCTTCAGGTATGAACTTTTCTATTTCTTCTTCTCTGTCTACAATTAATTTTACAGCAACTGATTGTACTCTACCTGCTGATAATCCTCTTCTAACTTTTTTCCAAAGTAGAGGACTTATTTTATATCCAACTATTCTATCTAATGTCCTTCTTGCTTGTTGAGCATCTGTTAAATTCAAATCTATTTTTCTTGGATTCTTTATTGATTGCTTAACTGTTTCTTTTGTTATTTCATTAAAAGTTACTCTACATATTTCGTTTTCATCAATTCCTAATAAATATGCTAAGTGCCATGCAATAGCTTCACCTTCACGGTCAGGGTCAGTAGCCAGATATATTTTTTTAGCAGCTTTTGCATCTTTTTTTAATGAATTTATTAAATTTGCTTTTCCTCTTATATTTATATACTGTAGTTCAAAATCATTTTCTATATCTATTCCCATCTTTGACTTAGGTAAATCCCTAACATGTCCCATTGAAGCAACTACTTTTGTACTGCCTCCTAAAAATTTCTTTATTGTATTCGCTTTTGCAGGAGATTCAACTATTATTAATCTATCTGCCATATTATAAACTCCTTTAATTTTCATCTTTATGTATTTTAATCTAATTTAATATTTTTTTCAAGTTCAATACAATAAAATATAGACATAATTTATTCCATATGTCTATATTTTACTATATTTTTTATTTCTTTATATATTTTATCTTCTACATTATATGTTGCTATTGTAGAAGCATTTTGTCCCATTTGTTTTAGTTTATCAGTATCTTTAAACATATTATATAACATTAAAGATAAATTATCAGCATTTATTTCATTATTTAATATTATTTTAGCAGCTCCTATTTTCTCCATAACTTTAGCATTATCAATTTGTCTATTTGCTGACATACTTGGAAGTGGAATAAATATTGCTGGTTTTCCTACAAGAGCTAACTCTGTTATCGTCATTGCTCCGCTTCTACACACTACTAAATCAGATATATTCATATAATCACTCATATTATATATATATGGAACTATTGATGTGTTTTCTAAATTATTTATATCATACTTATTCTTTTTTAGTTCTTCACTTACTATTTCATATTGTTTTGGACCTGTTGCCCAAAATATTTGATAAGTCTTATTTCTTTTTTGTTTAATAAGTTCTATTAATGCTTCATTTATTTTTTGAGCTCCCTGACTTCCACCAAAAACTAATACTATTGGTTTTTTAGAACTCAAATTTATTTCTTTGAGTAGTTTTTCTTTTTCTTCTATTGTTATATTTTTCTTTTCTACTTTAGTTGGTGTTCCTGTGACAACCACCTTTTCCATATTTTCTAAATAATTTTTTGTTTCTTTAAATCCTACTAATATTCTATCTAATTTTTTAGATAAAAATTTAGTGGCCTTTCCAGGAAATGCATTGCTTTCATGTATGATTGTTGGTATACCTAGCTTATGTGCACTAAGTATTACACCGCCACAAATATACCCTCCTGTTCCTATTACTATATCAGGATTAAATTCTTTTACTATTTTTTTTGCTTGCTTAAAACCTTTTAATGTTTTATAGTTATTTTTTATAGTCTCAATACTTATTTTTTTTGACAAACCATAAGCTTCTACTGTTCTTAATTTATATCCTGCTCTTGGTACCAAATCGTTCTCTATTCCTCTATTTGTTCCTATAAAAACTATTTCTGAATTAGGCTCTTCTTTTTTTATCTTATTGGCTATTGCAATTCCTGGGTTAATATGTCCTCCTGTCCCAGCAGCTGCGATTATCACCCTCATACGATGCCTCCTTTATTATCCTTCTTTTTTATTTGTTCTAGAAATATTTAGTAAAATACCTACTGTTGCAAGTTGTATTATAAGCGCTGTTCCACCATAACTGAAAAATGGAAGTGACATACCAGTTACTGGCATTGATGCCGTTACAACTGCAATATTTATTATTACCTCTACTGCAATTAAAGATGTTATACCAATTGCAAGTAGTCCTCCAAACATATCTTTTGATTTCATTGCTATTACAATTCCTCTCCAAATAAATACTCCAAAAAGTAATATTACTAATGTACATCCAACAAATCCTAATTCTTCAGCTAATACTGCAAATATAAAATCATTATGTGGCTCTGGTATGTATAAATACTTTTGTTTGCTATTTCCAAGTCCTGCACCAAATAACCCTCCAGATCCTATTGCATATAAACTTTGAATAATCTGCCATCCTGAATCTGTAGCATCTGCCCATGGATTAAAAAAACTAAATATTCTAGTTAATCTAAAACCACCTTTTTTTACAATATATAATATTCCAGCAGCAATTACTGGAACTCCAAGTTTTATAAAATAACTTATCTTTGTTCCTGCCATAAACATTAATAATACTGCAAGTACGCATATTACAAATGTTGCACTCAAATGGTTTTGAAATACATATACTATTATTATTATCGGTATAAGCCAAAGTAATGGTTTTAAAAAGCCTTCTTTAAATGTATTTATTTTATCTTTTTTTCTTGTTAAATACTCTGCATAAAATATTATAATTCCTACTTTAGCAACTTCAGATGGTTGAAATTTAATTATTCCTAAATCAATCCACCTTGTAGCTCCTTTTGCTGACGAACCAAATAAAAATATTAAACACAATAGTCCTATACAAAAAATATATATTATTTTATAATATCTTTTAAAAAATCTATAATCCACTTTTGCTAAAATGGACATAACAACTAACCCAATTCCGGCTGAAAATGCTTGTTTATATAGATATTTATAACTATCTCCATACTCTGAAAGCGAAGTTGGAGAACTTGCTGACAAAACCATTATAATTCCAGTCAACAATAATATTAGTACTGTTACTAATAATATAAAATCAACTGGTTCTTTTGACTTTGTAAATAAAGATATTGTATCTTCTTTCTTATTACGAGTCATTTAAAAATTCCTTTCATTTATATTATTGAAAACATCCCTATTATACATAATAGAATTGTAGTTCCTGTAAAGACTCTTACAATTTTATTTTCATTCCATCCAGACAATTCAAAATGATGATGTATTGGTGTCATTTTGAATACTCTTTTTTTAGTTCTCTTATAATAAGCAACTTGTATTATAACTGATAGTGTTTCAAATACTGGTACTAATGCAATTATTGCTAATAATAATGGCATTTTCATATATATCGCCATACAAGATATCATTCCTCCTAAGAATAAAGAACCTGTATCTCCCATAAATACTTTTGCCTTGTTTAGATTATATATTAAAAATCCTAAACAAGCTCCAGCTGTTATACTTCCAAGTATTGTTATTTCTGGCATCAAATATACTGTTCCAATTGTTGCTAGAGTAGTTATAATAACTAATGATACCGTTGTAGCTAAGCCATCTATACCATCTGTTAGATTTACAGCATTTGTAGTTCCTAATATTACAAATATACTAAATGGTATATAAATATATATTGGTAAATTGATATTTATTTTCAAAAACGGTATTATTATATAATTTTCTATTTTTACTATTAAAGTTAAATAAATAACATATAATATTGAAATTATTAGTAAACCAAGCATTTTAGATTTAGGACTTATTCCATCAGTATTTCTTAGTACTACCTTTTTATAATCATCTATAAATCCAATTGTTCCAAATCCGATTGCTGATATCGTAATAGGTATTAATTTTTTTGCTAGCTCTTGATTATATATATATGTGATTATTGCAGAAATAATTACTGCAATAATCATTATTATTCCACCCATTGTTGGTGTTCCTTGCTTAGTTAGATGTGACTCTGGTCCGTCTTCTCTTTCTGATTGTCTTATTTTTAGCCTTTTAAGAACTGGAATTACAAATATTCCTGTAATAGTTGCTATTATAAATGTAGCTATCAAGATTTTTATACTAAAATCCAATTATAACACTCCTTATTTCATATTCTCTAGTATTTCTTTTACTATAGCCTTTTCATCAAATGGATGTTTCTCATTATTTATCTCTTGGTATGGTTCATGTCCTTTACCTGCAAGTATAACAATATCCTTTTTTCCAGCCATAGTTACTGCCTTCTCTATCGCTTTTCTTCTATCAACAATAACTTCATATTTACCTTTAGTTTTTGAAACTCCTTTTTCTATATCTTCTACTATATTTTCTGGTTTCTCAGTTCTTGGATTATCAGATGTTACTATTGAATAATCTGCTATTCTTCCTGCTATTTCTCCCATAATAGGTCTTTTAGATTTATCTCTATCTCCACCACAACCAAATACTACTATTACTCTTCCTTTTGTATATGTTTTTACTGCTTGAAGAATATTTTGAAGACTTTCTGGTGAATGTGCATAATCTATCATTATTGATAAGTCTTTATTATTTGGTATAAGTTCACTTCTTCCAGGTACTTTGATATTTTCTAATGCTGTTTTTATAATTTCAGTATCGCATCCATAATGTAATGCAATTGATATAGCAGCTAAAGAATTATATACACTAAATCTTCCTGGAATATCTACTTTCACTCTTTCGTTTCTATCTTTTAGTTTTACTTTAAAATCTACTCCAATATTTGTTATAGTAATATCTTTTGCTAGCAAATCACATAAATTATCAATTCCATAAGTCTTAACATCACATTTAGCATATTTTTTTACTTTCATTCCTCTAAAATCATCAATATTTATATATGCTGTTTTACACATATCAAATAATTTTAATTTAGAATTAAAATAATCTTCTATATCAGTATGTTCTTTTTCACTAATATGCTCTTTTGAAAAATTAGTATATATTCCAATATCAAAATCACATCCATCTACTCTATGTAGTTTAAGTGCTTGTGATGATACTTCCATAACAACATACTCAACTTTTTCTTTAGCCATTTTTGCAAAAAATCTTTGCAATTGTAAACTTTCAGGAGTAGTTCTATCACTTTCTCCTAAGCTATCTTCACCTATAAAGTTTTCAATAGTTCCTATTAGTCCAACTTTTTTTCCTCCAGCTTCAAGCAATGTTTTTACCATGTATGATGTTGTTGTTTTTCCTTTTGTTCCTGTTATTCCTATAAGTTTAAATTTTCTTGAAGGATTATCATAAAAATTACATGATGCTATTGCTAAAGCGTGTCTAGCATCATCTGTAACAATTACTGTAACTGTATTTATTGATTTTACTTTTTTTAATTTTTCTACATTCTCTACTATTATCGCTGATGCTCCATTTGCTATAGCATCCTCTACATATTCATGACCATCTACATCATATCCTGTAATTGCTATGAATAAAGTATTTTTTGTTACTTTTCTAGAATCGCATTCTATATTTTCTATATCAATATCTAAATTTCCTTTAGCCTTTAAATTTTCTAAACCATTTAAGATTTTTTTTAGTTCCACTTTCTATCTCTCCCATTTTTAAAATTCAGTTTAATTATATACTTAATTTTTTCTTTTGTATAGTATATTTTTCTTTTAAATTAATTTAATCTGTTTCTATTACTATCTCTTTTCCTTTTTTAATCTTCATTCCGTCTTCTGGTATTTGAGTTTTTATAATATCTTCATTTGAATAATTCCCTTCTCTTATTTTAAGTTCATATTTTTCCAATATTTTATTTGCTTCTTCAACAGTCATTCCACAAATATTAGGCATAATTATTTCTTTATCTTTCTTATTTGAATTTTTAAGGTTCATATATGGTAATACTTCTGAAAAAACTTTTCCTGCTATTGGTGCTGCAACACCTCCTCCTTGATGTCCCCCTTCTCCTGTTGGATTATATAATGTAACTAATATAGCAACTTCTGGATCATCTGTATTTGCAACACCTATAAATGACGTTACATATTTTCCTGTATTTACTCCATCTTCAGAAGTTCCTGTTTTTCCACCAATCTCATAACCTTCTACTTTAGCATTTTTACCAGTACCTTCTGATACAACTGAATTCATCATACTAAGCACTTTCTCCGATGTTTCTTTTGATATTACTTGTTCTCCTTGTTTTACTGGTATTTCTATTTTTTCCTTTGTTTTTGAATTTATAATTTCTTTTACTAATCTAGGAGTTATATATTTACCTTTATTTGCAATTGTTGATACCATTGTTACCATTTGAATTGGTGTAACTTCAAACCTTTGACCAAAAGAAATTGTAGCAAGTTCAACAGGTCCAACTTTTCCTTCATCTAAAAATATACTATTTGCTTCTCCTGGAAGGTCTATTCCTGTCTTCTTAAGCATTCCAAATTTTCTTAAGTATGAGTAATATTTATTAACTCCAATTTTTTGGCCAAGTCCTATAAAAACAGGATTGCAAGAATTCATTAGTGCCTGTCTTAAAGACTCTGAACCATGTGGTCTATAATATCTCCAACATTTTATTCTTACACCTGCAATCTCAATTCCACCACTGCAATTAAAAGCTCCTTCTTTATCTGTATCTGCTATTTTTTCTTCTAATGATGCTGAAGCTGTTAACAATTTAAAGGTTGATCCTGGTTCATAAGTATCACATATAGCCTTATTTCTCCACATTTCATTAAGGTATTTATTTTTATCCTCTTGGGAAATATTCTGCCATGCCCCTTTTAATTCCTCTTTATTTATTTCAAATGGTTCGTTTAAGTCATATCCTGGATAAGTTGCCATAGCCAAAATATCCCCAGTTTTTGGACTCATCACAACAATATTTCCACCATCTGTACACTCATTATCAATACAAGCATCTTCTAAATACTTTTCCACAATAGATTGTATTGTAGAATCTATTGTAAGTACTATATCATTTCCACTTGTAGCTTCATTATATATTTCTGATTCATCATTTAAACTTTCTCCTGACGCATCTACAAGTTTATCTATACTTCCATCAACACCCTTTAAAATATCATCGTATTTTGCTTCTATACCATTTAACCCTTGATTATCACTTCCACAAAATCCTATTACTTGTGATGCAAGTTCAGAATATGGATAATATCTCTTTGAATCTTCATCTATATTTACTCCTTGTGTTATATTGTTTTCTATAAGCCACTTTCTTAATTTATCTGCTTCTTCATTTTCTATTCTCTTTTTTATATTTTCTACCGAAGAATATCTATTAACTTTCTTTAATGTTTTTTCATAATCCAAATCTAATATCTCAGACAGAGCTTTTGCAACTTTTTCTTTATTATCCTTACTTATACTTTTGGGATTTACAGTTACAGATTCTACATTACTACTTATGGCAAGAATATTTTTTCCTGTGCTATCATAAATTGTTCCTCTTTTAGCACCAATATTTCGTTCTAAACTTTGTTGACCCAAAGCCATTTCTTTTAATCTCTTACCATCAATAATTTGAATATAAAAAATTCTAATTATTAATGCTATTAAAACTATTACAACACATATAAGTTCAAAAAGCATTTTTCTCTTTGATTTTATTAAATTCTCATTCATCTTAAATACCTCATAAAAAATACTATATAGATATTTTCATCTATATAGTATTTATATTCTTCTTTTATATTTAATATGTTTTTTCAAAAACAAAACTATATATATTCTAAGAAAAATAAAAAAGCACATTAATATTTATATATAATAATGTACTTTTAAAATAAATCTTTTATTCTCTCTAATAATGTTTTTTTCTTGTTTATTGTTTTATTTTCACTTTCTATATAATCTTGTTTTGGTAAAGTTATATATACTGTTTGCTTATTTGATAGTTTTGTCATTCCTAATTTTTCTCTTGCTACTCTCTCTATATTGCTTAAATTTATACTATTTTCTATATTTACTTCAATTTGCTCATTTTCTTTTTCTATATTTGAAAGATCATTTTTTAAACTTTCTGTTTTAGAATATGCTTCATCTATTAATGTATTTCTATAACTTATTGTAAATATTATTGTAAAAGTTGCTAATAAATAAAAAATTATTTTTGCTTTTCTTTTTGTTTCTGCAATTCTTTTATTTCTATTTTTTTTATACATTTTATTATTTGGTTTATTTTTTACTTTTTCTGGTTTTACTTTATACTCTGGTTTTATTTTTCTAGGATTAGTATCATACTGATATTTATATGATGTTTCACTCATAAATACATCACCTCCTCTAGTTTTTTTCAAATATTCTAAGTTTAGCACTTTTACTTCTACTATTTTCTTTCTGTTCTTCATCTGATGGATATATAGGCTTTTTTGTTATTATTTTTCCTTCACTTACATAATTACACACACAATATGGTAGCTCAGGAGGACAAGTACATTTTCCTTCTGCATCTATATAAGCATTTTTTACTGCTCTATCTTCTAATGAATGAAATGTTATAATACATAATCTTCCACCCGATTTAAGACATTTTATTGAATTTCTTACTGTATTATATAATGGACTTATTTCATCATTTACTTCTATCCTTATTGCCTGAAACACCCTTTTAGCTGGATGTGAATTTTTATTTTTACTCCAGTTTGGTATAGAAGTTTCTATTATATCTACTAATTCTTTAGTAGTTTCTATTTGTTTATTTTTTCTATATTCACAAATTTTTCTTGCAATATTTTTTGAAAATTTTTCTTCACCATATTCAAAAAATATTTTTATAAGTTGTTCTTCTTTATATTCATTTACTACCATTTTAGCAGTTAATTCTTGTGATGTATCCATTCTCATATCTAAATTTGCATCTCCAATGTAACTAAATCCTCTATTTCTTTCATCTAATTGATATGAAGACACACCTAAATCAAGAAGTATTCCATCTACACTTTTAATCTTTAATTCATCTAATATATTTTTTATATTATCATGATTTCCATGATAGTATATTACATTCTCTAAATCTTTCATCTTTTCTTTTGCAGCAGAAATAGCTTCTTTATCTCTATCAATTCCAATAAGAAGCCCACTTTTTGATAGTTTCTTTGCAATTTCATAACTATGTCCTGCTCCACCGCAAAGTTCCATCTATATATATTCCATCTTTTTTTATATCTAAACCTTTTATACACTCATCTAACAGTACTGGATTATGCTTAAATTCCAATATATATAGCACCTCTTCTAAATTAATATACTAAATAGTTGGTATATAAAAACTATCTACCAACTATTTAGCCTTATGTTATTTTTCTTTTGTATTACATATTTTTGTCTTTTGTAATAGTTTTTATCTTCTGTTTCCTAGAATCTTTAGTGTATTACATTTGTTATTTTCTTTTGTATTTACTTAAAATTTTTATCTTTTGTAACTTAAATCTTTATCTTTTGTATTTTATATAAACTTTTTCAAGTTATATACCAAGCATTGTCATATTCTCAGCAATTTCTTCTACTTTTATATTGTCTGTATTATATGTCTCCCATTCCTCTTTGTTCCATATTTCTATCCTTGTTCCAACACCTATAATTATTATATCTTTTATCAAATTTGCTGATTTTCTTAAATTATTTGGAATTAAAAATCTACCTTGCTTATCTATTTCACATTCAGTTGCTCCTGATAGAAAAAATCTGGTAAATTCCCTAGAATTTTTGTTTGATAGTGGAAGTGATTTTAATTTTTGTTCAAAGTTTTCCCATTCTTGAGTTGAAAAAGCAAATAAACATCCGTCCAAACCCTTAGTTAGAAGGAATCTTTCTCCAATGTTTTCTCTAAGTTTAGCAGGCATTATTAATCTTCCTTTTGAATCTAGTGAATGTTCATATTCACCTATTAACATCCTTTTTCACCCCTTTATAAGTTCAACCACTTTGAACCACTTTTCTCCACTTGTTTAAATTTTAATATATAAAAAATGTAATTGCAATAGTTTTTAACTATTTTTTTATATTTCTCTTTTCAAATTTCTACATTTTTCTTTTTTATTATGTATAAATTAGTTATTGTTTTATTATAAAATTTTTGCTATACTAATTTTAAATAGAATTATTTAAAATTGCTGGAGGAGTTTATGGATAATCAATTATTATGGAAAGATCGAAAAAGACCTTTTTGTGGTCTACCACTTTCTTTTACAAGATATTCTTTAACAAATACAAAGTTACTTTGCGATTTTGGAATTTTGAATACTGTACAAGAAGAAATTTGGTTATACAGAATTATAGATATGACTGTTACTCGTAGCATTTTTCAAAGAATATTTGGAGTTGGAACTATTCATATATTTTCAGGTGATAAATCTACTCCTCAATTTTCAATTATAAGTATTAAACATCCTTTTGAAGTAAAAGAGGCATTATCAAGGAAAGTAGAAGAACAAAGAAATATGAGAAGAGTAAAAGCTAATGAATTTTTAGATACTTGTGTACATGATGATATTTTTCCTGAAGATTAACAAAATAAAAAAAGCTAAATTATAATTTTTTATAATTTAGCTTTTTTATTTTAACTATTGTATTTTTTCTCCACATTCAGGACAAAATTTCTGACCTTCTTCCACTTCTCTGCCACACTTTGTGCATACTTTTTTAGTTTCCTTTTTATTTCCACATTCTGTACAGAATTTTCCACTGTTAGCTGTTCCACATTTTGTACATTTCCATCTATCTTCATCTTTTTGAGAATTAACTTGGATTTGGTCATTTTTATCCATATTATTAGTCAAATTATTTGAAATGTTTTGACCCATATTTCCAAACACTCCACTACCTGCCATATTCATCATTCCAATTCCCATAAATCCGTTCATACTTCCAGATTCATTTTCAGCAGCAGATTTTATAGCCTCTGCATAAGCATCTGTTAATTTACCTTGTTGAAGATTAGCATTAGAACTAAGTATATAATCTTGTATATATTTTTCAGATTTTTCATCTAATGTTACAGATTCTACAGCAAATACTACTATACTTAACCCTCTTCTTTTGATTGGTTCATCAAATACTTTCTCATCCATCATTTGTTTTATTTCATCTGTTTGACTTGGTAATTCTAAAACTGGAATTTTATATTTTTCTGTCCCTAGTTCATTTAATACATTTTGGAAAACAGACATAACCTCTGTTCTCATCTGCTCTGATATATCGTCTTTTTTATATACATCAGCTGTTCCTGATATTTCCTTCAAAAATACTGCTGGATTTGAAATTCTAAAAGTATATTTCCCATAACATTTTACTTTTACTGCAAGTGGTACTATCCCTCCTGTCATCTGGTTTGGAACAGGATGTGACCAATCTTGATATGGTATTGGTGTTGCTGTTCCAAATTTGTTATCCATAATTTCTTTTAAATTGAAGAAATAAACCTCTTGCTTATTAGGTATTCCTCCTCCAAAGGTAAATCTTTGCCACATATCTTTAAATACTGCTCCAAAATTTCCAGCAAAGAAAGATGGTGTTGCAGATTCAGAAAAATTATAATCTCCTTCTTCTGCTGTAGCATCTAAGACTTTACCATTTTGTATAATAACTGCACATTGTCCTGGCATAACCCTAATAATACTTTTATTTGAAATTACACCTGTATCTGTAGTTTTCTTCATCATTAAAATATCATTTCCCATGTTCTCACATGAAATTATATCTTTCCATTGGTCATGTAGTGTAGAACCAATTGATTTTACTGCTGCTTTAATTAATCCCATATTTATCCTCCTTATATTTTTATATTTTATTAGTATATTTCTTTAATATAATCAATTAAATAAAATTTTTATTATTATATAATCCTTTTGTATAAATTTCAATGATATTCTATTGTAATCTTTCAAGTCCTGATAATACCCAATTATATTCTCCTGTTGTAATTACACTTCCACAATAAGAACATTTACCAGCAGATGTTATTTCAGTTGGAGCTCCACAATTTGGACAATTTGTTGTATTTACTTCAATATTTCCCTGTTTTGTTTTTATTCCTTTTTTTCTTACAAAAGTTAGCTTATAAGTATTTATTTTATTTTCATAATTGTTTCCTCTTATTATTTTTTCAGTTTTCTCATCTATTATATAATCTATCATTTTCGAATTTAGTGCTACTGATAAAATCTCTTTATCTCCTTCAACATTGTAAGAATAAAGCTTTGCCCAATTTACACTTACTCTTTCAATTTTGTTTATTTGTCCATTTTTCTTATATCTTTCAAGTTGAGATGAATGTTGCTCAAATAATTCATTAGTTTCAAAACATCTTATTATAGACCAGTCTCTATCTGACCATGCATATTGTAATTTTATAAATAAATCTCGAGCCCATGCCAAAAATTCATCTTTATTAAATAATTCATCTGTTATTTTTATTTGATTTACAATTTCTTCTTCATTTATATTGATATTTTGTTTTATAGCTTGATTAGCATTCTGATTTGAAGGTGAATTCTTTATGCTATAGTATATTATTATACAAAATACTACCATAACTACAACTCCGCCAACAGTACCATTTACAATATGTATTCCACCTCCACTATACCTATTTCTTCTATCATAGCTACTATCACCATAGTCCCAGCTACTAGAATCTGAACTTAAACTACTTGAACTACTAGAACCACTATATGTCTCAAAGTCTCCAACATCAGCAATAACTGGCTTAGAATATACTATTAATATTTCTAAAAAACATATTGATATTAGTATAAATTGTTTTAATTTATTTTTCATATTTTCCTCCATTAATACTATATTAATTACTATACACTTTATTTCTATAAATTTTATTACTTTATTTCATGTTACTATATAGATTACTTTTTTTCAATAAAATAATAAATATTATTTCTAGTAATTTAAGACTGTAATACCATATTTTATTATATAAAAATACTAGAAGCTAAAACACTTCTAGTATTTTTTATCATTATTTTCCTTTATTAGATATTGTTTTATTTCCATCAATATTTGTTTTTATGCCCTCTATATTATAAGTATTTCCATCACTAGTCAACAATATTGTCCCTTGTTCGTCAGTTCTATAAATTTCTGCTCCAATACTTTCTAATCTTTCTAATGTTTCGATATTTGGATGACCATAATTGTTATCTTTACCAGCAGAAATTATTGCTACTTTTGGTTTTATCTGATTTAAGAATTCTTCTGATGTAGAAGTTTTAGAACCATGATGCCCAACTTTTAGAACATCCACTCCTAGCCATGCTACATCTTTTTCCATATTTTCTGAAGCATCACCCATAAATAAAAACTTCTTTTCTCCATATACTAAATGTAAGCATATAGATGTATCATTTAGGTCATTTTGTTCCTCATTTCTAACATTCATTACTGTACATATTCCTGAACCTATCGAAAAAGTATCTCCTATATTACAAGTAGATATTCCTAGTCCCTTTTTTGATGTTTCAGTAAGTACATTTTCATAAGTTCTAGTTGTAGTACTAACATCTGGCATATATATTGTTCCTATATCAAAATTTTTAATTATTTTTGCCATTCCACCAATATGGTCTTCATGAGCATGTGTTCCAACTAGATAATCTATTCTATCTATTCCTAATGCTTTTATATATTTTACTAGATTATTTCCATCTTCATTATTTCCAGCATCAATCATCATTACTGATTTAGTGCCATCTTCTTTTGTAGCTATTATTAATTCACTGTCTGCTTGCCCTACATCAAAATAATGTATACTAAGCTTAGAATCTTTTGTAACAACTGTACTCTCTAATGTAGATACTGTAATTACATTAGTATCATTTATAGGTATGTTTAAATCTGATTCTATATAATTATTAACTTCTTCAGGAAACAAATCACTTATTATTTGAATTACTATCAAAATTAGAGCTAATATTAAAGTACTTACAATTCTCATTATCGTCTTTTTAATGTCATTATTTTTTTTATTTGTCCCTTTTTTATTATTATTCATACTACCTCCTATTAACATATATGTTAATATTTTTTATTACATTAGTAAATTTACTCTTTATATAAACTTCTTAATAATTTTATTTCCTTTGCATAACCTTCTAAATCATTTGGAGTTTCCAAGAAAAATGGTAGATATTTTAATCTTGTATTATTAATTATTTTTTCTATTGCATCTAATCCAATATTTCCCTCACCAATTTTTGCATGTCTATCTTTATGACTCCCTAAAGTATTTAAGCTATCATTTAAGTGTATAGCTTTTAATCTGTCTAATCCTATAATCTTATCAAACTCATCTAGTACACCATCTAAATTATTTACAATATCATACCCCCCATCAAATATATGACACGTATCTAAACATACTCCTAAATGATTGTTCAATTCTACTTTATCTATTATATTTTTTATTTCTTCAAATGTTCTTCCTATTTCAGTTCCTTTTCCTGCCATTGTCTCTAATAATACAGTTGTAGTTTGATTTTCATTTAATATTTCATTTAACATATCTACTATATATTCTATTCCGAATTTCTACTCCTTGCTTTACATGACTTCCTGGATGAAAATTATATAAACTTCCTGGAAAATATTCCATTCTTTTTAAATCATCTATCATCATATTTTTAGCAAATTTTCTTATACTCTCATCTGATGCACAGGCATTTAATGTATATGGAGCATGTGCTAATAAAGTTTCTATTTTATTTTCTTTAGCAAGTTTAAGAAACTTTTCTACATCTTCTTCATCTATTGCTTTAGCAGCTCCTCCTCTTGGATTTCTTGTAAAAAACTGTATTGTATTTGCATTTATTTTTACCGCATCTTTACCCATTTCAAAAAATCCTTTTGAAACTGATAGATGACATCCTATTTTTAACATATCAATTCTCTCTTTCTTATTTTCTTTTCATTTTTTTCAATCTTTCTTTATCTTCTTTAGATACTCTTAAAGATTCTATTATTTTTTGTATTGCTTTGTTATATGTAAAATTGCTTAATTTGGATTTTTTTAAATATTTTTCTGTTTTCTCTTTATATTTAACATAAGCAATAGATATAAGCCAAGCAATTGCCATTTGTACATAATATTTATCACATTCTATATTATCTAATAATTTTATTATCTCATCTATATAATTTTCATTTATAAAATGTGTTAGTATCATTACAATAAAAAATCTCTTCTCAAATTCTTTATTTGAATTTTTATATCTATTAATAAAATTCCATACTTTTTCTTCATCTGATTTTTTAAACTTAAAGTCAGAACAAAAAATATCACATACTGCCCAATTCATAATTTTAGGTATAAACTCCTGTGTTATCTTAAATTTCTCTTCTATACTTAAATCACATAAAGAAATAAGCATGCCTTTTAACATTACTTCTTCATAATAATAATTATTTACATTTTCTAATATGTAATATACGCTTTTATTTTCCTTTAATAGTTCTTTAGCATATTTTCTAAGAACTGGTATTCTAATTCCTATAAATATATCTTTATCATTATTTGGGCATAAAGAGCTATGAAATTTTTTATAATTCTCATCACTGTATCTAAATAAATCATCTAATATACTTTTATTTGTAATCTCTTTCATTATTTATATTTTCTTCCTTAATTAAAATTTCACATTTTATCTTCTTACTTAATGAATTTTTAAATAACGTTCCATCTTCAATATTTCCAACTATACTTCCATAATGTGTAGGAATAACATATTTAGGCCCTATTTTAGCAGCAAGAGAAGCTGCTTCTAAATAATCCATAGTATAAGTCCCTCCGAACTGGCAAAAAAGCAACATCACATTCAACACTTCTAGCTTCTTTTGTTTCATCTGTATCTCCTGCAATATAATATGTAACGCCATCCATTTCTATTATATACCCTACCCAATTTTTACTCTTTGGGTGAAATTCCTTATATTTGTTATATGCTGGTATTGTATTTATAATTATATTTTCGTATTCATATTCTTCATAAGGTTTTACTCCTACAACATTTTGAGGATTTATCCCCATATTTAGTGCTTCTTCTTTAACATCTTCTGTAACTAAGATAACTGTATTTTCTGATATTACTTTTAAAATATCTTCTTTTGAAAAATGGTCATAATGACTGTGTGTACAAAGTATTAAATCTGCATCATTATAATTTTTATCTATTCTAAATGGGTCTATATATATTATTTTCTCTCTTTCTATTCTTATACTATTATGTTTCAACACTTCTATTCCCTCTAGTTCAAACATACTATCACCTCTATAATATTGGTATTATAATATATGTATTTTTCTTTTACAACTGTTTTTTTTGCAAATTTATAGGATAGATTTAAAATCTATCCCTTTGTTATTTATTTTATTTCAGTTGCTTTTACTATAACTCTATTTTTACTATCATCTGTACATGTTATTAATGTTATTTCTTTTCTTCCATCTGTCTCTTGAGAACTACATGAATGGTCTTTTTCTGAAACTACATATTTATCATATACTGAATATTTTACTACTCTTCTTGATATATCTGTTATTTCTATTATATCTCCATTTTTTAAATCAGGAACTTTACTAAAAAATTTCGTATTCCTATAATTATGAGCAACTATACAAAAATTTCCTACTTCATTTGGGTCGCATCCCCAATATTTACAAGGAGATATTTTTAATAATTCAGTATTATATGTAGAAAGTACAGGGTATGTTAGTTTTATAGATGGTATATTTATAATAGCAATTCTACTATAAACTGTTCCATCTGATGCAACAGATGTATTTTTATCCAATACTGAATTTTTATTATTTTCAACTTGAGATTGCAATTTTCCTATATTTACTGCTGTTGACTTTTCATCTTCTGTATCTACAATAACTACAATCTTATCATCTTTAACTTTTATTGTTGTATCATCATAAGAAAACACTCCTGATTTATTATCAGCTAATACCATATTAGAAAGCATTTCTTTTGATATTTGCTCTCCTCTATTTCTGTCATACTCTGCATAAACATAATATCCTATTAAAAGGCATAGCAAAAATATAGAAATTATAAAATCTAATTTATATAATTTCTTTTTTCTTTTAAGTTCTGGCGTTACATATAATTTTTCAGTAATAAGAATTTGATTCATTTCGCTACTCCTTTCAATTTTATATTATACCATATAAAATCTCAAAAGTCTATCTGATTACTAGCTTATTTTAGAAATTCCATTTATTTTAATTATATATTATTTTTACCTAATTTCTTATTTTCACGATTACTTATAACATCTTCATGATGAAAATAATCTGAATAATTTATATTATTCTTATTACAATATTCTTTTATTTGATTATCCATGTTAAATAGCTCTTGTTTATCACCTTTTATATAAATTCTTTCAAAAGTAGGATATATTCTCTGGTAATTCTCTTGTATATATCTTAGTATGTCATATTTATATGCTCCTCTTAAGTTTAAGTCTTCAAACCAATATTCGTTTATATAGTCTTTTGTTTTTTCTATTATTGATTTCCAATCTGTTATTCCTATGAAAATTGGAGACATAAATAAGATTGTATATATTCCATTGTTATATAATGTTTTTAGAGTTTCTAATCTTTCTTTTATTCCACTTGCTCTATCCATATCTTTTCTAAAATTTTCATCAAGAGTATTTACAGATATTGCTACACTTAAATTTTTCATCTGTTTTAATAAATCTAAATCTCGTAATATCAATTTATTTTTAGTAGATATTTGTAGTCTGCAATCAACATTTTCTAATTGTTCTAAAATATTTCTTGTTATCTTGTATTTAACTTCATACGGATTATAACAATCTGTAACTGATGACATAAACACATTTTTTCCTTCTATCTTTTTCGTATCTATTTTTTTACTACATAATTTAATATCAATAAATTCACCCCATTGTTCTGGATGATTTGTAAATCTTTTCATAAATGAAGCATAACAATATCTACATTTATGAGGACAACCGTATGTATGGATTTATAGCATATTCCCCAATCTTTGATTTTGTTAAATAATCTTTTACTTCTTTTTCTTTTATTATCATTTTTTACACCTTAAATTAAACTTATTTGTTCCCTTTTATCTTGAATAATTAAACTTTTTGATTTTGCTTCTGTTATTTTATCTGTTTTTTCTATATTGCCTAATAATAATGGTGAATTTTTATCATGTAACTTAATATTTTCTTTTGCTAAGTCTGGTCTTTTATTAGCATAACAATATTTGCAACCATTTAGGCAAGTATCATAAGCACCAATATCTCTACTTGGAATACAATTACAACCTTTTCTCATAGGATTAGACTTTACATTTTTATATTTTACATTATTTGCTTGTTCTAATATTTCTTTAGTTGTACAACCTGATATATTAATACCATATTTTTCGTAATTTTCATCTGTACCACAAGTTTGAACATATAAGTTACATTCTTTTGATAATTCACCAATACCTTTTAAAATTTTAATTTTATTATCTTCTGTGAAAGAAATAATTTCAGGCATATTATAATCTAATTTTTTATACATTTCTACAAAGCTAAATATACATCTTTGAACATAAGGCGCAATTTGCTTCGCCATAATTTTAAATGTTTCTAAATGCTTATCTACTCCATATTTTTTAGTTAGAAGTATTGGATCGTATCTCCATAAAACTTTTTCTTTTCCTACAATTTTTGATAATTCTATTAATGTTTTTATAGATTCTTCTATGCTTGGCACATTTGGCTCTATATCAGTCCCATAAGCAGTTATTGTATAATGGCATATAATTCTATATTTTTCATTTATTTTTTTCATATATTTTAAAATAGGTTTATAATTTTTTGAGCAAAATATTAAACAATCTATATCTTCTGGTTTCATACTTATTTTAGAAACATTATTTTGAAATAAAGGATTTCTTGAATAAGCAAATCCTTCATTCATTCTATTTATTAACCATTCACTATAATAATTTACTATATCTGTTCTTCCGCCTACATTTACTATCAATCCTTTAAATACTCCTTTTATGTATATTATAAAATATATGTTATATTAGATATTACATTCAAATTTAATGCAAGTATAAAAAATATTATACCAATTAACATATAACGCATATATGTATTATCCTTCTTTTTTATTACTTCTTCTGGTTTGTTAGGATTATATATAATTTCTACTTGTGTTTCTAATTTTAGTTTAACTATACTATAATATTCAAATATATACTCTTGTTTATCAATTTCATATCTAATAGTTGAATAATAATACTTACTTCCTCTATAACCTTTTTTCTCTCTGAGTCCTATAACTGTTCCAATTGTTTCTTTATAAATCTTTTTCTTTTTACTATGATTATATTTTTTAGAAGCACCTATACAAATAAATATAAATGATAAAATATAAAACGCTAAATAATATAAAAATATTAACTTCATTTAATTTCTCCTAATATGTTTTGTATTTAATAATATTTAATTCGTTATTTTAATTATAAACATTAATTAAAATATTTTTTATTATAGTAGATTCATTATTCCATAAGTTATAAAAGGACTAGCATACATTATTAAATAGACTAATGTTATCCATGGTTGATATTCAATATAAAATCTTCTAAATGTTAATGATAACGGATGCTTTATAAGTACCCATCCAACTAAATCTATTACTATTGCAGATGTTCCCCATAAAATAGATGTTGCTATTACATTTGATAAAGTTACTGTATCTAATCCTTTGAAATACATATAAGCAAATATTGGCAAAATTATTAAGTTATATAAAGGGTGCCATGGTTTCGTTTTGTTATATGCTTCTCCTAAACCTTTGCCTTTTCCTCCACTCTCTTTCATAGATTTCATGTGTAATACTTTAATATTAAATACAGTATGAATAAAACCTATCCATGTTATTACTACATAACCTATAAAAAAATACAATAATGAAAAACCTATTTTTTCCATTTTCCTATCCTCCAATCAATTCGACAAATTACTATTTTATATTTACTTATGAATTTAAAATACAACTATTGATATTATTATTGTATTTATTATCATTGATATAATAGCAATAATAATACACTTTTTTCCTATATCTCTTTCTTCTATTTCTTCTTTTGATAGTAAAATCGCTCCTAAAATTAACCCTACTAATGGTATTATATAACTTATAATATATTGAAAAGAATAACTTGTTTTTTCTTCATTTTCTTTATCTTTATTATAATATTCCAAATTATAATATTTTTCTTTATTAAGTTTAGCACCACAAAAAGAACAATTATCATTACTAAAAGAGTTTGGTCCAAAACATTTTGGACATTCTATTTCATTTGGTAATAATTTTTTATCTTTTCTTATTCTTTTTTCTTAAAATCATCAATTTTAGTTTTTATAATTATTCTTTCTTCTTCAGTGTATAACTCTTTTTGTGTTTCATATATTAGTTCAAGTTCTTCTAATGAATTATCTTCGATTTCTTGTAAAAATTTTTCTTTATTCCTTCTATACTCCATTAAAAATTACTATTTAAAATCATATATATCTAATATATATTTTTGTATATTATTAATTTTATACTGTTTTTGATATTTAGCTTTAATTATATATCTTCTATAAATAACTTATATAGCAGATATTAACTAACAATATTAAACATTAGTTCTAAGTCAAAATTAAAATATTTTAACTTATTTTTATATATTTCAAAACTTTTATTTTACATTTTTTTCTATTGTTTCTGCAAATTCATTCATAAACTCTATCAATCTATAATATTTATATAGAACTTCTTTTTCGTCAGATACACTAAACAATAACATATTATCAGTAAAAAATCTTACATACAATCCATTTTTATGAATCATAAATTCAAGTGTGATATCAAACTCCCTTTTTACTTCTTTAACTAATTGTATTATCTTTTCATCTACTATTTTATTCGCATATTTTATATCTTCAGAGTACATATATAGATTTTCTTCTTTAATTTCAGCTTTTTCTTTTTTGTTAATTTTGCTATCTACTTTCATAACATCGATTTCATCTATATTCTCATTTAATTCACAAAAAGCAAAAGCCCCTTTAAATAAACAAATTTTCTTTTTATTATCTTTATCATGTTTTTCTATTGTTATATTTGCAATTCCTATTTTTCTACCATTCTTTTCTCCACTCATACAACAATTAGATTCAAATTCATTATAACTTTTATTAAATCCTGATTTTCTATATTTTAATTCTGATATTTCTCCATTTTTTTCATATATAAAACCATCTTTAATATGTATTGCAAATTCTTCTAATACTTTTTCTTTAAATTCATTTTTCTTATTTGAAATTTTCTTATTTTTAAAATACATATATATTATAAGTATTAAACATACTAATAAAACTCCTATACAAGCAGAAATTTTTAAGACTCTATTTGGAAATACTGCTATTATAAATAAAAATAATAACACTATTCCTATAAATAACATCTCAAATTGTCTTTTTTCTAATATCTCTAATTTAATATTATTTTTCTCTTTTTCAATTTTTTCATTAACCCATTTATTTATTTCTAAAAATTCTTCTGGATACCTTCTCTTATCTTTCATAATTATACCTCTTTTGTTTTTATATATTATTTATTATATAGTAAATATATTTTCTATACAATATAAATAAAAAGAAAAAATTACAGCATAATAAAAGGAATGTTATTTATATTTTTTCATAAATACATTCCTTTTGTTATATATTTTTTAATATATTACATTAAATTTTCTGGATTTAATGACTCTAATTCTGGTAAAACAAATCTTCCATTTTTTCTTATTAGTACATCATCAAAATAAATTTCTCCTCCGCCTTTTTCTTCTGTTTGAATGCATACTAAATCCCAATGTATTGCTGAAATGTTTCCATTAAACATATCTTGATATGCTCTTCCTGGTGTAAAATGAAAACTTCCTGCAATTTTTTCATCAAATAAAATATCATTCATTGGTTTAGTAACATAAGGATTTACACCTAATGCAAATTCTCCTATATATCTTGCTCCTTCATCTGTATCTAATATTTCATTTAATTTTTTAGTATTATTTGAAGTTGCATTAATTATTTTTCCTTCTTTAAATTCTAAAACAATATCTGAAAAAGTAGTGTTTCTATATGTTGAAACAGCATTATAAGAAATTTTTCCATTTACAGAATCTTTAATTGGTGCTGTATATACTTCTCCATCTGGAATATTACATTCTCCAGCACATTTTATTGCTCCCATTCCCTTTATCGAAAAACTTAAATCAGTTCCAGGACCAACAATATGAACTTTATCTGTTCTACTTATTAATTCTTTTAGAGCATCCATAGCCTTGTCCATCTTAGCATAAT
Source organism: Clostridia bacterium (assembly GCA_022796725.1). Taxonomy (GTDB): domain Bacteria; phylum Bacillota; class Clostridia; order TANB77; family CAG-508; genus UMGS1994. Next base: position 24,062 of record JAAWJE010000015.1, read on the forward strand.
CTAAATTACATACGTTAAAGTAAAAATCTTCAAATTCTTCTGTATTCATAGAAGCAAGTTGTGCCATAGAAGCATTTGGATATCTTAAAATAACCCACTTAGTATTATCAACTCTCTCATTTAATACATCATTCATATATTCCTTTTCATATAACTCCATTTGTTCAGATGAAATATTAATTGCATTTGTTATATTCTCAGCAGCTCTTACTGCAATATAAGCATCCATTTTTTTCATCTGTTCTAATTCTTCATCTCTCATTATATTAAAAATTTCTTTATCTCCATCTTTTATAAGTGTATTAGTTATATTTTCATCACTTATTCTTACAAATGGTTTTCCTTTTACTTTATATACTTCTTTTATTATTTCTCTTCCTAAATCAAGTCCATCTAATCCATTTATAGAAATTAGAATTTTTTCATTTTCTTTTAATTTGACACTATAATTTACAAGTCCATGTGCCAATTTTTTAATTCTTTCGTCTACCATATAATTTATCCTCCTTTTTTTTAGAAATTATATCACCATATTTTTCTTTAATCAATAAAAAAGGAGAAACAATTAGTTTCTCCTAAATTTTTAGTATGTTTAAATTAGTAATTAATTGTTGAATTATAACTAGACTCATTTGTTAATGTCGAATTATAATCATACGGATTTTGTATAGTACTATTATATCCATTTATTATACTATTACTATAATCATACATTGTATTAGTATTTGTAGAATTATAATCTAATCCATTATCAATAGTTTTATTATTTTTCAAGCTATTTAGATTTTCAATGGTTTTATATAAATCAGATGATTGTATTTTAGTCATTATTTGCATAGCTTTTGGTGTAATCTCTGTTATGTATTTTTCTAAGTCAGTCTTTGAATTCTCAGATAATACATCAATAGCATTAGTTCTATTTATTTCTTTAACTGTAATATCTGCTTTCTTTATACTTTCTACTATATCAAATGAAAAACCTATATTCATATAATTTGGAACATTCATATTTACTTTTAATTTTGTTTTTGTTGCATATTCATCTTTAGTATTATTTGTTACATTAACATCTGCTGATAAGTCTACACTTCCTAATACTGTTCCATTTTGCTCAGCTTTACCTTTTATAAAAAATACTGATTCTTTATCAGACTTTAATTCAATACCTAATTCTGCATCAGCTTTAACACCTGATTGGTCGATTTGTAATTCTAATGATTTTTTATCTTTTTTATCATTAATTTTTCCTGTTAAAAGTTCTTTATCATTAACGTTTACTTCTATATCAGCTCCATCTTTAACAAATGTTAATGACACTACTGCTGAATTGTCATCTTCTGTGTATTCAAAATCAACACCATAAGTATTAAATATTGTTCCATATCCAGTTACTACTATGTTACCATCAAATTTAATTGTTGATTCAAGTGAAGATTTTAATTGTTCTACACCTTCATCTATTGTTTTTTCAATATTTTCTTTTGATAATTCTGATTTTGTTTGTTCATCTAATTGTTCTGAAACTAATCCTATAATTCCTGATAATTTGTTTAAGATGATTTCTTTTCCTTTATCATCTTTTTCAAATGCTTCAATATAATCACTAATTATATCTCTTACATCACTATCACTTAATTTTACTATAGTTTTTGTACACTTTTTCTTTTTGCCATCAACTTTTATTTCTCCTGATTTAGTTGAAATCATGCTAGGTTTAATTCTTTTTTTGAATAAACCACTATAAACTTTTTCAAAGTGGTCTTTTTCTTTTTTAGTTAAAGTTGCACTGTCTAATAATGATGTAGACCCTTCTAAATCAAGATTTTCAATTGCTTCAAAAACTTTTTTAAGTTCAGCATATTCTGTACCTTCTAAAGAATCTGCAAATATTGCTAAGTATTTATCACTAAATTCTGGTAGACTTACAGCTAATGCATTATTATTATATGTTACATTTGCTGAAATCTCATCTATTAAGTCTTTAACACTTAAGCTTACAGTTCCCTCCATTGCTTTTTCTTTTTGGTCAACTTTTAAATCCATTCCTATTTTAGCATTATTAATTACATTTTTAATAGTATTAATAGTCTCTTCATTAATAGTTGAATTTGTTCCTTGAATTTCAAATGAATCAATGTTACTTGTAATTTCTGCTTTATATTGTAAGTCACTACCAGCTAAATTATCAGCCATTTTTACAGTAGCGTTTTCCATCACAGCATCAAGTGGTGCAGTAAATGTTTCTTTTGCTTTAGAAATTGCACTAAATAATTTTGATTTTTTTGAAAAATTAACTTTACCCATGCAAGCTCCAAATACAATTCCAGCAATTACAAGAACTAAAACAACTATAGCACCTATTATAATAAATTTCTTTTTAGAATTTTTTGGTACCTTCTCTTCTGATTTTATTTCAGAATTTTGATTGTCTAATTCTTCCATGAAAATTCTCCTTCCCATAATGTTTTTTATATAAAATTTTTTAAAAATATTATATACATTTTATTCAACCTTACTTGTATATGTATGTGTATAAGATTCTTTACCAATTCTTATATTCATTGCTATCTTATAATTTTCCTTATCTTCATAAGATTCATGTTCTTCTGATAAATTAAAACTTGTAATATTTTCACCTAAAAGAACTCTATTCAAATATATTTGTTTCTCTATTAATGCAATGATTTTAACATCTGCATCCTCTCCTGTGCCAATTGTTACTTTCATTGCTGTACCTATATTATTCTCTGAAGGTATAAAAGTATAAATATCTTCCTTTTTCTCATAGTTTCCAATTTCTATATTAGTTATATTTGATTCTTTAAGTAGTGAAAGTATTGAAAGATTTATTTTAGAATAAGCATTTGAATAATCTGAACTATCGCTTATAGAAACTACATTATTATAGAAAAAAGTAGTAATATTTCCTATTATTATTGCAATTATTAATAATGCACCTACATACATTATTAAACTTACAATTGTTACACCTGTTTCTTTTTTCATAAGTACACCTCTGTAATATAATATATTATAAATAGAATAAATGCAACCTTTTTTATTTTACTTTATAAAAATAAAAATAGATAGATTCATGAAAAATCTATCTATTTTCTTATATATAAATATACGATTATTGTAATTCAATAACTGCTCCAGCTTCTGTAAATTTATTTTTAATTTCTTCTGCTTCTTCTTTACTTGCTCCTTCTTTAACTGTTTTTGGTGCACCTTCAACTAATTCTTTAGCTTCTTTTAATCCTAATCCTGTAACATCTCTTACAACTTTAATTACAGCTATTTTATTTGCTCCAGCATCTTTTAATACTACATTAAAATCTGATTTTTCTTCAGCTGCTGCTGCTCCAGCTCCTGCTGCAGGTGCAGCTGCTGCTACTGCAGATACTCCATATTTTTCTTCAATACCTTTTACTAATTCTGATAATTCGATAACTGTTAAGCTATCTATTTCTTCTAACATTTTTTCTATTTTTTCACTCATTTTAAAATCCTCCATTATATTTTTATTTTTTATTTTAAGCATATAATTTGCTTAAGTTAAGCTTACGCTTGTTCTTTTTGTTTTGCAACTTGGTCAATTGCAACTGCAAGTTTTGAAATAGTTCCAAGTAAACTTCCAGCCAATTTTGCAATTAATTCTTCTCTTGATGGAAGTTTTGCTAAAGTTATTATTTCTTCTACTGAAAGTACTTTTCCATCTATAACTCCACCTTTAATCTTATAGAATTCGTTATTCTTAGCGTATTCATATACAGCTTTAAGTGGTGCTAGGTAATCTTCTTCTGCTGTTATTACTGCAGTAGGACCAACTAATAAATCATCTAATCCTTCAATAGAGCTTTCAGATAATGCTCTTTTAGTAATATTGTTTTTTATTACAGAATATTTTCCATTAACATTTCTTAATTTTTTTCTTAATTCTGTAACATCAGAAACATTAATTCCTCTATAATCTGTTAAAAGAATTAAAGATGATTTTTTCATTGTTTCAGATAACTTTTTTACTTCCTCTTGCTTTTGTTTAAGTATTACTTCACTAGCCAATATTTACACCTCCTATATTTATATATACATTTTATTTTTTAAATAAAAAACTCCAATTTGCCAAAATCTCAAGGCAAATTGAAGTTACACTTTATTTACACTTCACTTTTACCTCGGTAGGACTTACTTTTTGCCTACTGTCTTTGGCTAATAAACTATTTTATTTTTGGTTTATAAATAAACCAGGACCCATTGTTGTTGAAACGGCTACACTTTTAATATATTGTCCTTTTGCTGCAGCTGGTTTAGCTTTAATTATAGCATCTATAATTGTGTTATAATTTTCTACTAATTTTTCTACTCCAAAAGAAACTTTACCAAATCCTAAATGAATAATATTAGTTTTATCTAATCTATATTCTACTTTACCAGATTTAATTTCGCTAATAGCTTTTGTAACATCCATTGTTACTGTTCCAGATTTTGGGTTTGGCATTAATCCTTTAGGACCTAAAACCTTACCTAATCTTCCTATAACACCCATCATATCAGGTGTTGCAACTATTACATCATAATCAAACCAGTTTTCTTTTTCGATCTTTGGAATTAATTCTTCTGCTCCTACAAAATCTGCTCCAGCAGCTTCAGCTTCTTTAGCCTTATCTCCTTTAGCAAAAACTAAAACTCTTAAAGTTTTACCTGTTCCATGAGGAAGTACAACTGTTCCTCTAACTTGTTGATCAGCGTGTTTTGAATCAACTCCTAATTTTACGTGTAATTCTACTGTCTCATCAAATTTAGTTTTTGGCATTTTTTCAATAATTTCAAATGCTTCCTTAGTTTCATATACTTTTGATGAATCAACTAATTTAGCACATTCTTGATATCTTTTTCCTCTTTTCATTATATCCTCCTTTGGTTCTTACGAATGTTTCCATTCTCCCAATTTATTTTTTTAATCTACTACTACGACACCCATTGATCTTGCAGTTCCTTCTACCATAGTCATAGCACTTTCAATTGATGCAGCATTTAAATCTTCCATTTTTTGTTCAGCTATTGCTTTAACTTGTTCTTTAGTTATTTTAGCAACTTTCTCTTTATTTGGTTTTCCTGAACCTTTTTGAATCTTTAAAGCTTTCTTTATTAAAACTGCAACTGGTGGAACTTTTGTAATGAATGTAAATGATTTGTCTTTATAAACAGTTATAACAACTGGTATTATCATTCCAGGTTGGTTTGCTGTTTTATCATTAAATTCTTTAACAAATTGCATAATGTTTACACCACTTGAACCTAATGCTGGTCCTACTGGTGGAGCTGGTGTTGCTTTACCTGCTTCAATTTGTAATTTTATTACATTAACTACTTCCTTCTCTGCCATTTTCTTTTAAGCACCTCCTTCTACTGAATATTAATCAATTTTTTGCACTTGTGAAAATTCAAGTTCTACTGGAGTTTCTCTTCCAAACATAGAAACTAAAACTTTTACCTTATGCTTTTCTTTATTAATTTCTTCCACTACACCTACAAAGTTTTCTAATGGTCCATTGATAACTCTTACATTATCTTTTACATCATAGTCAACATTTACTGGTACTTCATCAAATCCCATATTTCTTATTTCTTCATCTGTAAGTGGTATAGGGTCAGTACCAGATCCGACGAATCCAGTAACACCCCTTGTATTTCTTACTATGTACCAAGATTCTTCAGTTACTATCATTTTTACTAAAACATATCCTGGAAAAACTTTTTTTAAATTAGTTTTCCTTTTTCCATCTTTAATTTCAACTTGTTCTTCCATTGGAACAACTATGTTAAAGAAAAATTCTTCTAATTCACGATTTTTTATAGTTTTTTCTAAATCTGTTTTAACTTTATTTTCATAACCTGAATATGTATGAACAACATACCATCTTGGCTCTGAGCTTGCATTACTCTGAGACATTTTCTAGCCTCCTTTAACTATATTTTTACTCATCTGTTCCTTCTGTTGTTGCATTTTCAGAAGTTTTTTCATCTTCTGTTATTGCATTTGCTTCTTCAACAGCATTTTCTGTACTATTATTAGTACCTTCAATTTTTTGTATAACAGTCTCAGATTTATCTACTATAAATTGATATCCGTTATCAAAAATTACATCTAAGCAAAATACTATAGCAGCTGTAATTAAAATCATACCTATAACAATAGCTGTATTGTTTACAAGTTGTTTAGGTGTTGGCCAAACTACCTTCTTTAATTCAGCCCTAAAATCTTTGAAAAAACCTTTTTTTTCTTTTTTCGTTTTCTTTGTATCTTTAGCCATTTCATTTCCTCCTCATTTAAAGGACTATATTATTTTGTTTCTTTATGTGTTGTACGTTTTTTACAGTATTTGCAGTATTTAACTATTTCTAGCCTGTCTGTATTATTTCTTTTATTCTTAGATGTCATATAATTTCTTCTCTTGCATTCTGTACATTCTAATGTAATAGATTCTCTTGGTCCTTTTGCAGCCATTTACTACACCTCCGTTTACTTTTTGTGAAGCTTTTATTATTATTTTATTTAACGATGTGAGCACAAAATTAATCATGCTTTAATACTGTATCATAAAACTCTTTTAATGTCAACAATTTTAGTAATTTATTTCCTTTGTTATTTTCAATATTTTAAATAAATTTTATGTACTAAAAGGAAGTTATTTTTAAAATAACTTCCTTTTTTTATATTTATGCTTTATTTCCAACAACGTAATATCCTACTCCTCTTTTGGTGATTAATATTTTAGGATTTGCTTTATCTTTTTCTATCTTATCTCTAATTCTATTTACTGTAACGTCTACTGTTCTTATTGCTCCTACATAATCATCATATCCCCATACCTTTTTTAGTAACATCTCTCTAGTTACTACTTCTCCAGGTTGAGCAGCTAAATATTTTAATACTTCAAACTCTTTTATTGTTAAATCAACAACTTCACCTTTTACTTTTGCTTCCACTTTCTTTAAGTCAAGTGATAAATCTCCAACTACTATAATATTTGAATCTGGTTCATTATTTTCTGCTTTTGCAACATTATTAGTAGTATTTGTATTATATTCTGGCATAGAGATTAATTCTGATTTTCTTAAATTTGCTTTTATTCTTGCCATAACTTCTCTAATTTTAAAAGGTTTTGTTATATAATCATCTGCACCCATTTCAAGTCCAACAACTTTATCTAGTTCTGTATCTTTTGCAGAAATCATTAATATTGGAACATTGAAAGAATATCTTATTCTTTTACATACACTTATACCATCCATTTTAGGTAACATTACATCTAATAGTATTAAATCTGGCTTTTCTTTTAAGGCAATTTCAACTGCACTCACTCCATCATAGGCTTGAAGTGTATTATATCCTTCTTTTTGAAGATTATATACTAATAATTCTATTATGCTTTCTTCATCATCTACAACTAAAATTGTTTTTTTATTAAAACCAAAATCCAATTCTTCCACTTAAGATACCCCTTTCTTATCTGACCTATATCATTAATAATTCTTTTATATCATAAATGAATTTTTTCTACAAGTTTTTTTTACATTTTTTTTACATTTCTATATCAATTGTAAAGTCTCTATTACTCCCAAATATTTCAATATATTTATTTTCCTGCTGCACTCCATCTAATTTTAAAGTTACAATTTCATTTTGTTTTTTATTCTTATTCTTTACATTTATTTTATATTTTAGTGTTTTATATGAAATTTTTATAGAATACTCATCCCATTCATTTGGAATACATGGGTTAAAAAATATCTTATTTTCTTTAATTACAATTCCTAATATATTTTCTATTACAACTTTATAATACCAAGAAGCAGCTCCAGTATACCATGTCCAGCCAGCTCTTCCCATCATATCCTTATTAGAATATACATCTCCTGCTAAAACATAAGGTTCACCTTTATATTTACTTATACTAATTTCTGAATCTCCATGGCAAATAGGATTTAATATTTTTATACATTCATAGGCTTTATCTGATAATTTAAGTCTTGAAAATGCTAAAGCTGTCCATATTACGCCATGTGTATATTGTCCTCCATTTTCTCTAACTCCATTTTTATACTTACTAATATATCCTGGGTCAAATTCCTTACCATCAAAAGCTTCAGTTAAAAGTTTTATTATTTTTTCATCTTTATCTACTAAATATTTATATACAGAATCCATGGCAATAAATTTTTTATCATTGTCTCCTGCTTCTGATATAACACTCCAACTTTGTGATATACTATCTATTTTGCATTCTTCATTTTTGCTACTTCCTATAATTTCTCCTGTATCTGTAACTGCTCTTATATACCACTGTCCATCCCATGCAAATGTGTTTAAAGATTTCTTTAGCACATCTCTTACAATTTTATATCTCTCTATTAATTCATTTTTTCCTAATTTCTTTAAAATCTCTTCAAATCTTTTTAATATATCATATAAGAAAAATCCAAGCCAAATACTTTCCCCTTTTCCTTTATCTCCTATATTACTAAATCCGTCATTCCAATCTCCGCTTCCTATTTTAGGTAAATTATTATTTCCTAAATTAATTCCTTTTTCTATTGCTCTAATACAATGTTCAAAAATTGTCTCTTCTCTTCCATATACATTATATATCTTGCACTTTTCATTTTCATCATCTTTTAGCTTATCTCCTTGAACATAAGGAACTTCCATATTAAGAATTTCAAAATCATTTGTATAGTTTATATATTCTATAAGAATATATACTAGCCATAAAAGATCATCTGAAAATTTAGTTCTTACTCCTAAATCATTCTTTTCATGCCACCAATGAAGAACATCTCCTTCTATAAATTGATGTGCTGCAGCTTTTAATATATAGTCTTTCATAATATTTACATCTGCATATTTAACACATAAAGTATCTTGCAACTGATCTCTATATCCAATTGCTCCGCCAGATTGACAATATGCAGTTTTTGAAAATATTCTTGATGATATTGTTTGGTACATACACCAATTATTCATAAAAATGTTTAACCTTTCATCTGGTGTATTTATCTGTACTTCAGATAATGTTTTATTCCAATATCCTTTAACTTCTTCTAATTCTCTGTCTATATTTTCTATTTTATCTATATCTTCTCCTAAACAAATAATCATCTGTTTATTTTCAAAACCTTGTAATTCTAAATTGAATTCTACTATTAAACAATTACTTTTAGTATATTTATTTTCAACATCTACTTTTAAATTATGGTATCTTTCTTTTTGATTTGCATATATATTAGAAATTTCCTCAGTAGAAAGTACTTTTATTTTTTTATCAAATTGATTATTAAAAATATTCTTTATTTCTATTTCTTTCTTATTATATTTGCAAATTATATTTCCTCTTGTTTTATCACTATCTTCTCCTAATATAAATTCTAATTTATAATATACCTTTATATTTCTATTATTTTCAGATAAATTTTTTAAGTTTATTATCATATTCTTCTTTTTTAGTTTATTACTAACAAATACTGTAGCATTTTGTAGTAATTCATTACATACTTGCATATAATTTGTATATCCATGACCATACTTAACTACATAATTCAAATTATTCTCTGTTCTATTAAATGGAGTATAATATACTTTTTTATCACTATCTAGTATATATACTAATTCTGGAGATTCATCTATGGTTAAGTCATTATCCCATTTCGTAATTCTGTTTAATCTACTATTATCATCCCATGTGAAACCGCCAAAATTATCTGTTGTTATACAACCAAATTCTTCATTGCTTAAAACATTTATCCATGGAATTGGTACTTCATTCAGTACATCTGATTTAAAAACATATTCTTTTCCATCACTCGAAAATCCACCTATTCCATTATAAAATTTAAGCGAATTATTTACTATATCTGAATAATTTTTATTTTCTTCTGTTAGTAATTTATAATCGTTTGCTTTATTTCTTTTATTAAATAATACTAAATTTTTCTTTTCTAACTCTTCTATATTTAACTTTAATTTTCCATATTTGATATCCATATAAAAATCAGCTTTTGCATATATAAGTTCTAAATCTATATCTTCTGCATTACATTCATCTATTATAAATATTTGATTATTTAATAAATATTCAATTTGTGCCTTTTTTATTTCCTGTTCTATTAACCCTTTTAATATACGTTCATAACTATTTTCTTCTCCATTTATTATACATAATTCTATATCTATATTTTTGACTCTATAAAATTCAAAAGCTTTTAATAATTCACCTATTACTTCTATATTATCAATACTGTTTATTTTAGCTACAAATAGTGGTCTATCTCCTGATATTCCATTTTTCCATAAATCATTTATAGAATACTCTTTATCATATACTCTTTGTAGTAATTTTTCTTTCTTTTTTACATCCATATTTAATATATGTGATAACATTTTTTGATAGTTTTCTATACTATCTCCATTCAATTCTAAATATTTTATTTCTTCTTCAGCTTTTGCTTTAAATAGTTTAAATTCTGTGTTTCTTCTTTCTTCATTCTCTAGTTCTTGCATTCTTTTTATTAATTCATCTCTATTCTCAGATACACATATTACAAAATCTATATTTATCTCTGAATCTGATTCTAAAACTATTTGTTTATTTATGGCTATTATTGGTTCTGATACATCTTTTATCTCACTTCTTAGTTTATATGAATTATTAATCATATCTGGTATTTTTACATTTTTTCTTCCTATGAATTTTTCCTTATCTATTTCAAACTTTGTACTTCCAATAATATTTCTGTCATTTGAATATATTTTTATTCCAAACCAATATCTTGAATTTTCTTCGTTTCTATCTTTTCTTTGAACAATAAATAAATCTTTTTCTGGTAGATAATCTATATATAAAAACATATTGTTAAATAATGGATGTGCTATATCTTGATTTAATGATGAAAATACTCCTTCTATTACTCCTGTTACTTCTAACTTTTCTTCAAGTAATCCATAATTTTTAAGTGTAAGTCTTCTAATCTCTGCTGGAAAATTAGCCATTGGTATTATTTTATATTCTGTTTCTATTCCTTCATCTTCTCTTGTATATTGCATTTTAGATGATGAAAATTTAATTTCATATTTTCTGCAATCATTATAATTCATCGTAGACCATATTTTATTTGTCTTTAATCTTTTTATATAAAAACCATTTGGATGATAATAACCATTATCTTTAAAATATCTATTTATTAAAATATCTTTATATTTACTATACCCTTTTCCTTCAGTATCCATTAATATTGTATAATCATCACTTGATATTACATTTATTCCATTTGCTTCATCTGAATTTCTATAAACAACTTCTTTATCATAAAATTCATTTATATATTTTTGTTTTTTAAGTTTTTCATTTGATTTTCTTGAAATCATAATACTGTTAGGCATTTTTTCTTGCAATAATATATCTGTACTTTCTATTTCAGGATTCATATAAAACCTCTCATTTAATATTTGATTATTTATTACATTATTTATAGATGTGAGTATTAACCCTTGATGATGTGCCATATATGTTTTTACTACTCTATTTTTCTCATCATCATTCAGTCTAAATTTTGTATAGTCAATCGCCTCAAAAAATCCATATTCTCCAACCATATTTTCTTTTTCTAAAACTTTTAAATTACTAATAGCTTTATCTTTAGCAATTCCTAATGCTAAAAAAGTACTATATGGTGAAATAACTGTCTCATCTTCTAGTCCTCTTTTAAGTCCAAGCCATGGAACACCAAATGCTTTATATTGATAATTAGAATTCAAATCTTTTACACTATATCCTGACTCAGATATTCCCCATGGAACTTTTAAACTATTTGCATATTTAATTTGAGACATTATCATAAATTTACATGATTCATCTATTAAGCTTCCATAATAAGATTTCATATTTATATTTGGCATTAAATATTCAAAAGCTGTTCCAGACCAAGATATTAATCCTTTATATTTATTCACAGTTGTCAATGTTCTACTTAGATTATACCAATGTTTTTCATCTACATCTTTTTTAGCTATTGCAATATAACTTGCTTGTCTTGCTTCTGATGCTAAAAAGTCATAATATGAGTCTGTTAATTTCATTTTTTCTATATCATATCCAATTGATAATAACTTATTTTTCTTATTATATAACACTGAAAAATCTGCTTCTTGTATAAAGTTATCCACTTTTTTTACCATTTTTGTTAATAATTCATGTGTATTTTCATCATCAATTAAATTATTATCTATATCTTTTATAAATGTTTTTAATACATACATATATCCAACAAAATTCCCACTATCTACTGTCGAAATATATCTAGGTTTTAATGGTTCTAAAGTTTTTATATTATACCAGTTATATAAATGTCCATTCCATCTTTCGAGTTTATCTATTGTATTTATAAGTTTTTCTAATAGATCTATTGCTTTATTTATATCAATGAATTTTAAGTCATAAGCAGATATTATAGCAAGAGCTCCAAGTCCTATATTAGTACATGATGTTCTATATACAATTTTATTTCTTCTTCCTATCTGATAGTTATCTGGTGGAAGATAGTTCGTATCTTCTGTCATATAATCATAAAAATATTTCCATGTCTTTTTACCTATATCTAATATAAATTTTTCATCTTCTGTATTTAACCATGTCTTTTGCAGATTTTTATTTTTATTTAAGTCATCTATGCTTAAATACCAAGCAACAAATGGCGCAAGTATCCATATAGTACCTAATACCTCTGCAAATGGATTTAAAAATCCAAACACTGTTATTCCAGAAATAAGATTTATAAACATCTTTTTATAATATATTTCTATACTATTATCCTTTACTTTCTCTGCATCTTCTGATGTAATCCATTCCAGTAATTTAACTTTTTTTATTAATCTATATATAGTAACAACTATTGCTGATAATGAATTATAAAAATATGTTGGAAGTAAAGCCAAAGAAAACGAACATTTTATAAGTTCTCCTTTTAATCCTGAAAAATCTATTGAAAAGTTTTTATGGGCATTTATAATTTCTAAATTTTTGCTCTTTTTAAATACTATTTTATCTATTACAGAATATAAATAAGGCAAGAATATTGATATTAAGTCTATTATCATTAATGTTACATTATTATAAATAAATGATAAATATATTAATAAAAATTGCATTATCGGTAAAATACTTCTTCTTAAATTATCATATATTTTATACTTACTTACTAAAGATATTTTATTTTTTTGTCTTCCTATCCATTTTAATAATTGCCAATCTCCTCTTATCCATCTATGCTCTCTTGAAAGATAAGAAGTAAATTTATATGGATAATTATCTAAAAGTATTACATCAGAAAGTAATGCACATCTTAAATAACTTCCTTCTAATAAGTCATGACTAAGTACTGTATTTTCTTCAATTTCTCCATCCATTACTTCTATATAAGCACCTAAGTCATATATTCCTTTTCCTGTAAAAATACCTTCATCAAAACAATCTTGATAAAAATCTGAAACTGCATTTGCATACAAGTTAGTACCAGGATTTCCTGAAAATACTCTTGAAAAGATGCTTCTGATTGAATCCTTTAATCCTATCCCCACTCTAGGTTGCATTATTCCATATCCAGCTACTATTCTTTTGTTTTCTATTACAGGTATATTTAATATATGTGACATAGCTCCTATCATGAAAAAAGCTGAATTTAATACAAGATTTGTATCAGAGTCTAATGTTATTATATATTTTATTTTCTTATCAAATTTGCTATTTTCAAGAGTATTTATTATAAAGTCTGAATTATTACCAAATGCTAAATATTCATTAAACTGATTAAGTAGTCCCCTTTTTCTCTCCCAACCTAAAAACTCTCTTTCACTATTATTCCATCTTCTTTTTCTATATAAGAAATGAAATATATTTTTATTATATTTTTCATTTAGTTCCTTTATTTTTTCTTCACCATACTGAACAATTTCCTTATCAAACTCTTCTTTTTCCTTTTTAGATGAACAGCAATCTCCAAGTATTGCAAAATATATATTATCACTTTCATTTGCTAAATAATATACTTCTATTTTCCTTATAAGTTCATCTATTTTTTCTGTATTTTTTAAAATAGTTGGAATTACAACAAATGTTGAATTTTCTTCTGTTATCTTGTTATCTAAATTCATTTTGGCTATTTTTTTACTTTTTATTACTTTAGAACATATATAAGTTATAGTCTTTACATATATTTCTGATACAGGAAATAGCAATAATATAAAAACTAAAATTCCATAGTAGCTTCTTATTTTCATCATATATATCATAAGTAATGATATTAGTATTGGTATATAAAAAGTTGAACGAACATAAATAATAGATTTTTGTTTCTTAGCATCTTTATTTACTTCTTTTCCTGTCAGTTTAGATAATAACTCATAATATCCATCATCTATTAAATAATAACCAACATGGCATTTTCTATATTCTTTTTTGTTTTCTTTTTCTACATTCTCATATCTTTTTGCTAGTATTAAAACTTGTTTAGCTATAAATATTTCTGACATTTTTATTTTCTTTGATATATTAGTTATTGTTTCAAAGTACATATCTTTTGTATCTATTGTCATATTTTTAAATACATTAGCTGGGTCATTATTTAATATCTCTTCAACTTTATTTACATCTGCAAATAAAGTTTTAAAATTTATTCTATTAATATTTTTTATACTTGTTATGCTATTTCCTAAATTGTTTTTTATAGTTGCTATATGCAAATGTTCTTTCTTTATTACTTCATCTACTGTGGTTCCTGTATATTCTACTTGTTCATTCAATATTTCAAGAAATTTATTTCCAATATCACCTTTTTTCTTAAGTTTATATGACATATATTCAATAAAAGAATTTTTTAAATCTGAATAATCAAATTTATTTTTTATATTTATCCTAAATTTTCCCCTACTATATTCTTCATCTTCTTTTTGTTCTAGAATTCTTAAACATATATCTTCTACTTTACACTTTTGTATCTGAGAAACATATATTTTCTCACAAGCATTTGCTATATTTTGAATTATGCTTATTTTTAAAAATATTGGAAACATTATTAATTCATCTATTGTAAGTAATTTTTTCAGTTGATAACTGTCAATTGCATATTTTATAATATCACTATCTAGTTTAGCCCCAGTATATCCTACTATCTCTGATGCAAGCACGTATATTCTTGCATATCCTTCATACTTTCCGTCTCCTATACCATTTAAACTTTTATACTTATCAATTGAAACTTCATTTTCTATATTCTTTACTGTTTCTTCTATTAAATAAAAATTATCTAATATCCATTCTCCTGCTGAATGAATAGATATTCCCATTTTCAAATGTTCATTTAATAGTTCATAGGTTTGAAATATAAATTTAAAATTTTCTTTCATATCAGCAATTGGAAATGTACATTTCTTTGATATTGTAACAATATTATGATTTTCAGCTACAGATTCTATATACTTTCCAAGTGCATATTTGTCTAATACAGCTCCTTTTATATTCAAATTTTTGTAATATTTCATAAAAAACTCCTTAATTTTGCTTTTATAGTATTTTTTACAAAATATTTATATATATACATATTAAAGTTTTTTATTCAAAAAAATAAAAAAGGCTTTCGCCTTTTTATATAAACTATAAGTATAGTATTAAAATTAATTTAATGGAATTAGTTTTTTTACAACATTTCCTTCTTCAATTGTTTCTTTTATAGTATTTACATGAACTTCATACGCTTTATCAATTTTAGTATCTACTGCCATTTCAATTTCACTTAAGTCCTTCTTTTCTGCAAGTACTAATTCACTAACTAAAATTTGTTTTGCATTTAAAAGCATTTTCTTTTCGCCTGTAGATAATCCTTTTTCTTTTTGTTTAAAACTTAGGTTTCTAACAATATCAGCTACTTCAAAAATATCACCTGTTTTCATTTTGTTCATATTTTCCCTATATCTTTTGTTCCAATTCATAGACATTTCAGTGCTTTCTTTTTCTAAAACTTTCATAACTTTTTGTGCTGATTCCCCGTCTATGATATCTCTTACACCGATTTCTTCTGCCTTAGCAGTAGGAACCATAACTTTTACCTCGCCTGGCATTTTTATAATATAGTATGATTGTTTTTCATCTAAAACTGCTCTTTCCTCTATTGATTCAATCACACCAGCACCATGCATTGGATAAACTACTTCATCGCCTACACTAAACATGTAAGTCACACTCCTTTCAGGTAAACTTATTTTTAAGCACATAAATATTATACTATAAATTTTGGTAAAAGTCAAAGAAAAAACTGGAATAAATTCACATAATTTTTAGAACATTTTGTAAATATTTAGTCTTTCTTTTACTATCGTAAGAGTACAGAGTTTATTATTTTTTTATAATTTTTGTTTTGTAAACTACTTATGTTTATTATTGATAATATTTTAATTTTTATTACTATACATCTATATTTCAATACTTAATTTTATAATAAAAAGTGCTAACAAGTTAATCCTTGTAAGCACTGTATATTTTATTTATTTTTTTATAGTCCATTTTTTTATTCTATCTATTGCTTCTAATATATTTTCTTTAGTTCCAAATGCTGTTAATCTAAAATATCCTTCTCCACTTGGACCAAATCCTGCACCAGGAGTTCCAACAACATTTACTTCACTAAGTAACTTATCAAAAAACTCCCATGATGTTAAACCTTCTGGCACTTTAAGCCAAACATAAGGTGAATTTTCGCCTCCAAATACTGTATATCCTACTTCTTCTAATCCTTGTCTTATTATTCTAGCATTATTCATATAATATTCAATATTTTCAGTAATTTGCTTTTGTCCTTCTTCAGAATAAACCGCTTCAGCAGCTCTCTGAACAATATAAGATACTCCATTTGTTTTTGTTGAATGTCTCCTATTCCATAACTTATTAAGTTCAATTTTATTTCCATCTTTATCATATCCATAAAGCTCTTTAGGAACTACCGCATAAGCACATCTTACTCCAGTAAATCCTGCTGTTTTTGAAAAACTCCTAAACTCTATTGCAACTTCCTTTGCACCTTCTACTTCATATATTGAATGTGGTACATTTTTATCCATAATAAATTTCTCATAAGCAGCATCAAATAATATAATTGATTTATTTTCCTTAGCATAATCTACCCATTTTTTTAATTCTTCTTTTGTAAGTGTTGTTCCAGTTGGATTGTTAGGCAAACATAAATAAATCATATCTACTTTTTCTTTTGGAAGTTCTGGTATAAAATTATTTTCAGCAGTAACTGGCATATAAACTATATTTTCATACATTCCAGTCTTTTCATTAAATTTTCCACTTCTCCCAGCCATAACATTTGTATCCAAATATACTGGATATACTGGGTCTGTTATAGCAACTTTATTTGAATTATGTAATATATCTCCTATATTTCCACTATCTGATTTTGCCCCATCTGATACAAATATCTCTTCTGGCAAAATATTTATTCCTCTAGCTTTAAAATCAATTTCTATAATTTTATTTCTTAAAAATTCATACCCTTGTTCAGGACCATATCCTTTAAAAGTTTCTTTTTGTCCCATTTCATCTACTGCTTTGTGCATAGCTTCAATTACTGCTGGAACTATTGGTTTTGTTACATCTCCAATTCCTAACTTAATAATTTTCTTATCTGGATTATTTTTTGTAAATTCATTTACTTTTTTAGCTATTGTTGAAAATAAATAGCTATCTTGTAAGTTTAAATAATTATCATTTACTCTAATCATTATAGCCTCCTATATGATTAATAATTAAAAATAAAATAAATTATTATCCTATTTATAATGACTATTTATATCATTTTTCTATATCTTTTTCAAGTATAAATTCTTTTGCTATTATTTTATACATATTTGATATCATATTACTTTTCTTCTTCTCTTTTATGTATAACACCCATAAATATAATACAAATATTGCAATTATTGGGTTATTTAAGTAAATTACTGCTATACTAAATATTAAAGTTAATATTATTAAATTATACTTTGATATCTCAAGCATTACTTTATTTACTGTTTTTAGTGTATATTTATACATAAGAATATTCTTTATAATTTGCCCTCCATCTAATGGTAATATTGGCAAAATATTAATTAAAAATATTATAGTATTTGCATATACTATATTTGGAATTTTAGCAAAATAACCTATAATTATAAAAATTAAATTACTAATTGGTCCACCTATATATACTAATATTTTATTTCTAAGTCTTATTTTACTCTTTGTAACATAGTTATAGCACTCTTTTTCTATAAATTCTATTGAAAAACCTGCAATAGTTAAATTTATTCTTTTAGGTCTTAGACCTAAACACATACCAATAAATAAATGTCCTAATTCATGAACAAACATAAAAATAAATAAAATAGAAAAGATTTCTATTTTATTAGTAAGTATATATGCAATAACTAATAAGAAAACTTTTAAGTCAATTTTTATCTTCATATTTTTTAAAACTCCAATATACTATCTGGATCAATGCATTTATTATTATATCTTATTTCAAAATGTAAATGAGTTCCTGTAACATTTCCAGTATTCCCAACTTTTGCTATTTTATCTCCTATTTTTACTGTGTCTCCTTTTTTCACTAGAATTTTACTACAGTGAGCATACAATGTTACTATATCAGAATTTGATATACTTTCAATTTTTAAATGCTTTCCATAATTTCCTACTGAAGAAACTTCTACTACTTTTCCATCTACTGCTGATCTTATATCTGTTCCGTATTTAGCTGAGATATCTATACCTGTATGATTTTTACTAACGTTTGAATATGTAGATTCTCTATTTCCAAATCTTGATGTTATTGTTCCTTTTAATGGAAGTTTAAAGTTACAATTATTTTTTATAATCTCATCTATAGTTACTTTTTCATCCTTACTTTTTACATTTGTTGTTTTTACTAATTGTGCTGATATTTCATTAACATATACAACACTATTTTCTGTTACTTTATTTACACTTGTATTATTACTATCTATTTGATTATAATTATCTTTTTCTTTTATTTCATTATCGTTAAAATTATTATCAAATATTTCTAATATAGTATTCATATTCATTGGTTTATTTACAAAACTATTAAAATCTTTTTTAAATTGTTCCGATAAAAGATAATCTTTATTGTTATATGCATATACACAGGACACTATAAGTGATATATATACTATCTTTCCAATAGCCCACAAAATAAAACTTTTTTTCTTTTTTGGTGGTTCATTACTTATACTCCTATAATCTTTATTATATCTTCTTTTATAATAAATCTCTTCTGCTCTTCTTATTTTGTCTGCTTCTGAAATAGCCATATAAACACCTCTTTTTTTCTTTTTTAAATTATATTCTATCAAGACATGTTTTATTCTTATATATTTATTTATAAAAAAGTATAATGCTTATTAGATTAAGTATTAATATAAAAATACTAAAGTATTTTAATACTTTATATTTATTTTTTAAAACCTTATATTCTCTATATTCTGCTTTGTTTTCAGATTTTTTTATATAATCAATAATTGTATCTTCTGCTTCTTCTATAATATTATTTTTTATTTTTTCATTTTCTAATAATTCAAAATTATTCTCTTTTTTAAAAATAATAATTGCTTCTTTTATCATATTAGAAGGAAAATTATTAATGACAACTATATTACTTAATTTTTCTTTATTCTTCACAATTTCACCTCTCATTTTCAATTATGAAATTATAATTTTAACATTTTTATCATTTTTGTATTTATTAATATTATTTGAAAAACTTGCAAGTTCATTTGAAATATATATTATGTTGTTTTTTTCTACTGCGATTTTTTCTATTTCTTTATCTATTTCTTCTAAATCATCAAGTTCTATAACACTAACTCCGAATCTTTCATTTAAGAATATTTTTTCATTCTCATTTTTACTTTTTATATAATATCTATTCACATATAATCCACCTTTCTGAATAAAATATATTATCTTAATTTTAAATTGGAGGTTATATATGTCTTCTTCTGGATTAGATTTCAAACATAAAGATGTAATTAATATAAACACAGGTAAAAAACTTGGTTTTGTTCAAGATGTAAATGCTGATTTATCATCTGGTACAATATCATCTATTGTTGTATGTGGAGAGTTTAAAATCTTAAATTTATTTTCTGATGAAAATATTCTTACTATTCCATGGAATAAAATAAAATGTATTGGGGAAGATGTTATCCTTGTTGATATATAATATTATTTCTTACTTCCACATTCTCTTCATGTGTTCTATTGCATTTTTTTCTAATCTTGAAACTTGTGCCTGTGATATTCCTATTTCTTCTGCTACCTCCATTTGTGTCCTACCATCAAAAAATCTTTTACCTATAATCATTTTTTCCTTTGAATTTAATTTTTTCATAGCTTCCATCATTGTTATATTCTCTGCCCATAATTCGTCTGTATTTTTAGTATCTTTAACTTGATCCATAATATATACACTATCTGCTCCATCATTATATACTGGTTCTTGAAGTGATACTGGATCTTGTATAGCATCTAAACAAAATGAAATTTCTTCTTTTTCAATCTCAAGTTCTTTAGCAATTTCATTTATTGTTGGTTCTTTTCCTGTTTCTTTAATTTTTCTTTCTTTTACTTGAAGTATTTTATATGCTAAATCTCTAACTGACCTACTAACTCTAACCATATTATTATCTCTTAAATATCTTCTTATCTCTCCTATTATCATTGGAACAGCATAGGTACTAAATTGAACATTTAAACTTATATCAAAATTATCTATTGCCTTAATTAAACCTACACATCCTATTTGGAATAAATCATCTGGATTCTCTCCTCTAGATGAAAACCTACCAACAACACTAAGTACCAATCTTAAATTTCCATTTATAAACTTTTCTCTTGCTTCATTATCTCCATTTTTTATCTTTTTTAATAAATCATTTTTTTCTTCATTTGATAATATTGGTAGTTTAGAAGTGTTTACTCCACAAATTTCTACTCTATTAATCAAATATAAAACCTCCTTTTGAAAATAACTTTAAATTAATTATTTCCAGAAAGAGATTTTATAAACAAAAATAATATATTTTGTTTTCGACATTTTTTATAAAATATAAATTTACTAATTTTTATTATTTTCTTTTCATATTTTAACTGATATATTATACTTATATTTAAGGGGAGAAAATATGAAAAAAAATTTTATAACTATAATATTATTATTTACTTCTATAA
>JAAWJE010000081.1 GCA_022796725.1 Clostridia bacterium
GAAAAAAGAAAGAGAAGAATAGAGATTTTTGAAGAAACAGAAGAATTACTTAAAAAAATAGAAAATGATGATATTAAAGTAGTAGATATGTACTTTAATGAAATAAAGAAGAAAGATTGTATAGAGTATTATAAAGAATTTATTGAAAATTATATTTTTGATAAAATCGAAAATAAGGTTTTAGCTGAATATTTAGTTAAAAATACAATGAAAAATTTAAGTAAAAACGAGGTTACTTTTGAGGATTTGGCTCCAATTATATATATTCATTATAAGATTTATGGTTCAAAAATAAAAAATGATTTAAAACATGTTATCATAGATGAAGCACAAGATTATGGAGAATTTCAATTTAGTGTATTAAAAACTATTTTAAAAAGTAATTCAATGACAATATTAGGAGATATAGCACAAGGAGTACATTCATATAGAGGAATTGAAAACTGGAAAAAATTTATAGATATAGAGTTTCCTGAAGGAAATACAATATATACTACACTTGAAAAAACATATAGAACTACAAAAGAGATAATGAAAAAAGCAAATGAAGTAATAGATAAATTACCAGATTTTGAAAAACAGTTTATAATAAAAGGAAAGCCAGTTATAGAAGGAAAAGATTCAATACATATTATGAGATTAGAAACAGAAGATGAAATAGTAAAAAAATGTGCAGAAAAAATTAATGAATATTTAAGCCAAGGCTTTAAGTCTATTGCTATAATAGGAAAAGATATGTATGAATGTAAAAATATTCAGAAAAAAATTCAAAAAATAAATAGTAATGTAAAATTAATTAAGAGTAAAGATTCAGAGTATAATGCAGGAATTTCAATTGTCCCATCATATTTAGCCAAAGGACTGGAATTTGATAGTGTAATACTTTTTAATGCAAGTAGTGAAAAATATAAAAATAATGTTTTAGATATAAAATTATTGTATGTTGCAATTACAAGAGCAATGAGTAAACTAGATATTTTTTATTTAGGAAAAATGAGTGAGATTTTACTGGTAGATAAAAACGTGATATAATGAAAAAGCAATTTTTAATTATCAGGAGGGAAAAATCATGTTAAAAAGTTTTTTTGAATGGTTATTCAAAGGGCGGAATCCAAAAGATGAACAATATCACCATCATGTAATGCTCTGTGGGGACAAAGAGTTGCATCTGATGAAAGAATTTAGCTTCGTAGCATTCATGCCTCATGAAAAGGAGGCATATGAGAGATTAGTGAAGGCTATTGAGGAAAACGATATAGTCTTATACTGCTCAGATACTGCGTGGGATAATTTCTTGAACAGAACAGCACTTACAGGAAGGACAGATATATTTAGGGGGCAGATGTTGGAATATGTCAATGATAACCCATCGGAAGTGTACATTCTTTGCGAAAATGGTCAGAGGGTGTTCAAAGCGGTGATGAAAGCCGAATAGACGACTTCTTGGTTGTCAAAAGCGGGATTTACATGGTTAAATGCAGGGAAACGAAGTTTGTTTCCCTGCATATCCCATTTTTAATAATTGATACTTAAACTACTATAAATATAAATAAATCTGAATAAAAAACTTGATTTTTCATATTAAATATAGTAAAATAATAATGCTTAAAGCGAAATTACCATATACTTAGCTAAAGGACAATACGCTACTTTTGCTCAGTTTATGGCAAATAAATATTTTTAAGGAGGCGGATAATATGACAAAGGAAAGAAAACAAGAAATTATCAATACTTATAAAAGAGATGAAAAGGATACTGGTTCTCCAGAAGTTCAAATAGCTCTTTTAACAGAAAGAATTTCTGAATTAACAGAGCATTTAAAAGTTCACAAAAAAGATAATCATTCAAGAAGAGGAATGCTTAAGTTAGTAGGTAAAAGAAGAAATCTACTAAAATATTTAGAAAAGAAAGATATTGAAAGATATAGAGATATAGCTCAAAAATTATCTTTAAGAAAATAATTAAATTAAGCGTAGCTATAAGCTACGCTTTTTTAAAGTTTAAAAAATTAAAAATTGAATTAGGTGTTAGATGTTAGATTTAAGAATTTATATTTTAAGTTTTTAAATCTGATTTCTTACATCCAATTCAAAAAGTGGAGGTAAATATGTTTAAAAGTTATGAAATGGAACTTGCAGGAAGAAAACTTGTTATAGAAACAGGAAAGCTTGCAGGACTTGCAAATGGAAGTGTACTTGTAAAATATGGAGATACAGTTGTACTTGTAAATGTAACAGCTGCTAAAGAACCAAAAGAAGGAATTGACTTTTTCCCATTATCAGTAGATTTTGAAGAAAAGTTATATTCTGTTGGAAAAATACCAGGTGGTTTTTCAAAAAGAGAAGGAAAACCATCAGATAAAGCAATACTTACATCAAGAGCAATAGATAGACCACTAAGACCATTATTTCCAAAGGATTTTAGAAATGAAGTTACAGTAGTAGCTACTGTAATGAGTGTTGAGATGGACAACTCACCAGAAGTTGCAGCAATGATTGGTGCATCAGCAGCACTTTCAATATCAGATATACCTTTTTATGGACCAACAGCTGCTGTAAATGTAGGATTAGTAAATGGAGAAATAGTAATAAATCCAACAGAAGCACAAAGAGAAGTTTCAGATTTAAAATTAACTGTAGCTGGAACTAAAGAAAAAATTGCTATGATTGAAGCAGGAGCTAATGAAGTTCCAGATGATAAAATGTTAGAAGCAATAAAAGTAGCTCATAATGAAATTAAAAATATATGTGATTTTATAACAAAGATTAAAGATGAAATAGGAAAACCAAAATTTGAATATAAATCTTTTGAAGTAGACCATGATTTATATGAAGATATTTTAGAAAAATTTAAAGACGAAACAAAGGAAAAAGTTCAAGAAGTAGACAAGACAGTAAGAGATGCAAATGTTGCAGTTTTAACTGAAGAAATAGAGAATTATGTTTCTGAAAAGTATGGAGAAGAATACTTAGAAGAAAATAAATCAATGCTTGCAGATATAATTTATAAATTACAAAAAGTATGTGTAAGAGAAATGATATTTAATGAACATAAAAGAGTTGATGGAAGAAAGTTAGATGAAATAAGACCTCTATCATGTGAAGTAGGACTTCTGCCACGTGTACATGGAAGTGGATTATTTACAAGAGGACAAACTCAAGTATTATCAATTGCAACACTTGGTATGGTTAGTGAAGAACAAATATTAGATGGTATTGATGAAGAAGAATCTAAAAGATATATGCACCAATATAATTTCCCTTCATATAGTGTTGGAGAAACTAGACCATCTAGGGGACCTGGAAGAAGAGAAGTAGGTCATGGAGCTTTAGCAGAAAAAGCTATCTTACCAGTAATACCATCAAAAGAAGAATTTCCTTATGCTATACGTGTAGTATCAGAAGTATTAAGTTCAAATGGTTCTACATCACAAGCTAGTATATGTGGAAGTACTTTAGCACTAATGGATGCAGGTGTTCCAATAAAAAGACCAGTTGCTGGAATTTCAACAGGATTAGTAACAAATCCAGATAATGAAGATGATTATGTAATGCTTGTAGATATTCAAGGATTAGAAGATTTCTTTGGAGATATGGATTTTAAAGTTGGTGGAACAGAAAAAGGAATTACAGCTATACAAGTTGATATAAAAGTAGATGGATTGTCATATAAAATTATAGAAGAAGCTTTTGAAAGAACAAGAAAAGCAAGAAAATATATATTAGATGAAATAATGCTTAAACAAATTGAAAAACCTAGAGAAGAAATTTCTAAATATGCTCCAAAAATTGTAAATACAATTATTAAAACAGAAAAAATAAAAGATGTAATAGGACCTGGTGGAAAAATGATAAATAAAATCATAGAAGAGACAGGTGTAAAAGTAGATATAGAAGAAGATGGTCAAGTATTTATTTATTCATCTGATGGAGAAGCTGCTAAAAAGGCTCTTAAGATGATTGAAAACATTGCTAAAGACATAGAAGTAGGACAAATTTATGATGCAAAAATTGAAAGAATAGTTACTTTTGGTGCATTTGCGTCATTACCTGGAGGAAAAGAAGGATTAATTCATATATCTAAAATTTCTAAGGAAAGAGTAAATAAAGTAGAAGACGTTTTAAATCTAGGAGATGAGGTAAAAGTAAAAGTTTTAGAGATAGACAATCAAGGAAGAATTAATCTAACTATGAAAATAGATGAAAGTAAAGAAGAAAAAGAAACAGTAGTGGAAGAATAATTTATCTAACTTATTATATAATAGTTAGAAAAGAGAGGTAAAATATGAAATACTTATATATACTTCAGCAAGCATTAATTTGGATAATAGTAGTATTTTGGTTATACCAATTAATAATAAGTGCTTGTGCATTAATTAGATTTAAGGAAAAACCTATTATAAAAAATAAAAAGCATAAATTTATGTTAATAGTACCTGCACATAATGAAGCAAATGTTGTTGGAAATTTAATAGAAAGTTTAAATAGCTTAGATTACCCAAAAGAATTATATGATGTTTATTTGATTGCAGATAATTGTACAGACGATACTGCTGAGATAGGAAAAAAGTTAAATGCAAAAGTTTATGAGAGGTTTGATGAAGAAAGAAAAACTAAGGGGTTTGCTCTACAATGGTTTTTGGCAAAGAAAATAGAGGAAAATGCTGATTATGATGCTTTTTGTGTATTTGATGCAGATAATGTAGTAGACAAAAACTTTTTAAATGCAATGAATAAAAAGCTTTGTCAAGGAGAAGAAGTAGTTCAAGGATATAGAGATATAAAAAATCCAACTGATTCTTGGATATCAGCTGGGTATGCAATATTTTATTGGATGATGAACAGATTTTATCATTTAGCAAGGTATAATTTAGGGTTATCACCACTTATAAATGGTACAGGATTTATGGTAGATTTTAATTTAATAAAACCTACTGGTTGGGATACAATTACACTTACAGAAGACATTGAATTTTCACTTAAGAACATAGCACAAGGAAGAAAACTTGGATGGGCTACTGATGCAGTTGTATATGATGAACAACCAACAGAATTTATGCAGAGTTGGTCTCAAAGATCAAGATGGTCAGTTGGACATCTTCAATGCTTAAAATACTATACAAAGGATTTAGCAGAAGGTGTTTTAGAATATAGAACATTAATGAATTTTGATGGACTTTTATATATACTAGGACTTCCAATGATGCTTATGTCATTTTTATTAATTGGAGTAAATACAGCAATGTATTTGATAGGAGGAATGACAACAGGAGTATTAATATTTAATTATTTTAAATATATATTAGTTACATTATTTGTGCCAATTTTAACAGCTATATTTGTACTGATAATAGAAAAAAGACCAATAAGACCTATGCTTAAAGGATTAATATTATATCCTGTTTTTATGGGTTCATGGATTGTAATTAATATAAAATGTATGATAAAGCCTAATACAAAGTGGGAAAAAATTGAACATGAAAAAGATGTTAAGATAGAAGAAATAAAAAAGAAATAAGAAATTAAAAAATAACTTAAAGGATTTATTCTTTAAGTTATTTTTTATTGAATTTATATAAGAACTAAAATACTAGAAAAATATTATCTGTATTTTTCTAGTATTTTAAAATTATATTTCAAAATTACTAATAAATTCATCAATATCAGATTTTAAATTATTGTATTCTATTTCACTTCCGAAAAATGTTACTATATATATTCTGCCATTTGAAACTGTGAACATATCTTTTTTGATATATATTGTTTCACCATCTGTAGTTTCTGCAGTTATCTGATATCCTTCTTGATTTTTAAAGTTTACTTTAGAAGCTGATTTTTCCTCATAATATTCTGATGGAGAGCTAGTATTTTCTTTTTGTAATTCTTTTTTATATCCATTTATAGTTGTATTTTCATTTATTGTTCTTACATTTATAGAAGAAGTATATTCAGAATTTGTAGTAGATGGTATTTCTAGGTTTAATGCACCTACATATATACTATTAGGACCAACATCATTTTTATCTAAGTTTTCAGTTAATTTCCAATTTCTTTTATATAAAAAGCTATATTTATTATTTTTATATTTCTTTAAATTTGATTTCACTTCTAATTTTTCAGTAGCTTTAGATAAATCAACAGGTATTGTTGCAACCTTCTTAAAATTATCTTCATCAATTACTTTTAAAAATACTTCTATAGTTATTTTTGAATTTTTATTAATATTTCCAAGAATTAATCTATCATTATATATTCTATAATCATATTGTCTTTCTTCTTCTGAAAACATTGCAATTTCTTTATTTTTATCATTTAATACTTTATAATATTTTTCAAAATCATTACCAGTATAATTTGTTTTATCAGTTTTAATTTTTAAGATATTTGTATAAGAGCCTGTAATAAATTCAGTAACAGATACATTTACATTTTTAATTAATTCATTATTTTTTGGATTCTCAAATTTATATATTTTTGATTCTTGTAAATTTTTTAAATTGATTGTTTATGAAAAGTTCCACTTTCCAGTAAAAGTATTATTATATTCTGCAAAAACAGAATCTAATGTTTCACATTCAGTATATGTCTTTATTTCATAAATATTTGCTTCAATCTTAACATCTTTTTTATCATTAATTTCAATTTCATTTATATCAAATATTTGATAGTATAAATATTTTGTATCTGAAATTTTATCCATAGTAGTATCTAATGGCTTAATATATATATCATTTATTTTGTAATTTCCATTTATATGTGCATAAGTACATCCTCCAAAAAGAGTTACTATCATTATAGATGCTGCAATAGATGCAGTTTTAAAATAATTAATAAATTTTAAATTTTTATTTTTTTCTTTCATATTTATCTCACTTTCAAAATTTGAAAAGAGAATATTTATCTTTTCAGGTATTTGTTTATCTTCTTGCATTTGTTTTTTTAAT
>JAAWJE010000018.1 GCA_022796725.1 Clostridia bacterium
ATTTAAAATCTAAAAGTAAAAAAGGTTCTGTAAAAAAGAAATTTCTTAAGAGATCTTACGATTTTTCAGATGGAAAAGTTTATATTATACATAAAAACAATACATTTATAGAAGATAAAGATTATTTAGGAGGTTCAAATGAGCATACAATCTAATTTATTTTTAAATTTAATTAATAGTTATATAAATAAACAAGACTTTGATAAATGTAATAACTTGCTAAAAAAAGAGATTGTTTATATTTATACAAAAAAAATAAGAAAGTATAATAAAAAATATTCTTATTCTACTACTGTTGAGCTGTTAGATGAATTAAAATCTCATCTTTCATTTGAAGAATGCATTCCATATATAAAGTTTTTTAATATTCTTAATGAAGATTGTATGAAATATGAAAAAACTAATAAATTATTACAAGTATATAATGAAATTTTACTTCAAGATAACTATTCAGCTTTAGAAGTAAATGAAAATAAATAAAAATAAAAAATAGACTTAAATTTATAACTTTAAGTCTATTTTTTCCATTATAAAATGAAAAATATACTATTGATATAATAATTTTCATTTGTTATAATTAATTAGATTATAGAAAATGAAAGAGAGTAAAGGTATGAAAAAAAGAATTTTAGTATTATTTGTATTATTTTGTGTAATTTTTACAGAGTATTCTTTTGCAGAGAATAATGAAAATAACCCAATAGTAGAAGATGAAATAGTATCAGGTGGAAGTAATGTAGAAGAGGTATTGCCACCAGAAAATCAAGAAATAAAAGACGAGAAAAAAGAAATAAAATTAAATGCTGATAAAATTACAATAGTTGTTACAAAAACATTTACATTAAAACTTATTAATACTACTAAAAATCCTGTTTGGAGTACAAGTAATAAAAAAGTAGCAACCGTAGATAAAAATGGAAAAGTAACAGGGATAAAAGCAGGAACAGTTACTATAACAGCAAAATTAAATAATATAAAATATAATTGCAAAGTAAAAGTTGAAAAACCAGTTATAAATTATACTAAAAGAACTATCCAAAAAGGATATAAATATGTAATGAGATTTACAGGAACAACTTTAAAACCAACATGGACAAGTAGCAACAAATCAGTTGCAACAATTGATAAAAATGGAAAAATAACAGCTAAAAAGAAAGGTACAACTAAAATAAAAGGTTCTGTTGGTGGAAAAAGTTATTATTGTACAGTAAAAGTAGAAGATCCAAGTTTAAATGTTAAATCAAAACTAATAGTAAAAGGAAAGAAATATCAATTAAAAGTAAAAGGAAGTACAAGAAAGATAACTTGGAAAAGTTATTCAAAAAAGATTGCAACAGTAAGTAAAAAAGGATTAGTTACAGCCAAAAAGGCTGGAAAAGTAAAAATTGTAGCAGTAATAGGTGGTATAGAATATCCATGTACAATTACAGTAGTAAATAAGGGATTATCTAAATCTTCAATTGTAATGACAAAGGGAAATAAATATACATTAAAAGTATATGGACTTTCAGGAAGAAAAAAATGGAGTAGTAGCAAAAAAAGTATAGCAACAGTAAGTAGTAATGGAGTAGTTACAGCTAAAGGAAAAGGAACAGCTACTATAACATTAAAAATCGGAAGTAAAAAATATAAATGTAAAGTAAAAGTTGAAGCTCCAACTTTATCAGTTTCAAAAACTACAATAATAGAACAAAGTAACTCAACATTTAAGATATCAGGAACTTCTAAAAAAGTTACTTGGAAAACTGCAAATTCAAAGATAGCAACAGTAAATAGCAAAGGTTTAGTTACTGGAAAAAAGCCAGGAACAGTTAATATAACAGGTGTTGTAGATGGAAGAAACTTTACATATAAAATAACAGTAAAAAATGGAGCAAGTTTTTCAGGATGGATAGAAAAAGGAAACAAAGAACTTTACTATGCCTCAGGAGTACCAGTTACTTCTTGGCAAAAAATTAATGGTAGAAGATATTGTTTTAATGAAAAAGGAGAATTAATTTCTAAATTTGGAATTGATGTATCTAAATACCAAGCTGATATAAACTGGGCAAAAGTTAAAAATGATGGTGTAGAATTTGCAATGTTAAGACTTGGATACAGAGGATATGGAAAAGAAGGAACTTTAGTGTTAGACCCAAAATATAAGAGAAACATTGAAGAAGCAAATAAATATGGGATAGACTGCGGTGTATATTTCTTTACTCAAGCTAAAACACCAGCAGAAGGAATAGCAGAAGCACAATATGTACTTGATAATATAAAAGGATATAAAGTTGATTATCCAATAGTAATAGACACTGAATTATCTGGTGAAAAAAATAATAATGGTAGAGCAGATAAATTATCTAAAACACAAAGAACATTAGCAATAAAAGCATTTTGTGAAACAATAAAAAAAGCTGGACGTAAACCTATGATATATGCAAGTAGAGATTGGTTTTATAATAAACTAGATATGTCAAAACTTTCTGAATATGAAGTATGGGTTGCACACTATACATCAGGAAATACAGTTACTAACTACAGCGGAAAATATGGAATTTGGCAATATACTTCATCTGGAAAAGTTTCAGGAATACAGGGAAGAGTAGATATGAATGTATGTTTGAAAAAATACTAATATTATAATAGAAAGATAGTGAAATATATACAATGTGGAGAGATGTAAATAATGATGAAATAAAGTATTTTAATAAAATAATATTAGAACTAAAAAATAAGAAAAGATTTCACAAAAATATTATGATTATTTCATATATAGTACTTATTTTAGTACTTATATTATCAAAATCTATTAAGTTTAGATATTTATTTGATATATTAGAAATACTTTCAGTAAATCCATTTATGTGGATATATATTTATATACATATAAAATTAAATCATATAAGTAATTGTTTATCTGTAAAAGGATATACAAAATGTATAGATGCAAAGATTTTAGAAATGTTTCCAGAAGATTCATCTAAAAATTCAAATTGGTATGCAAACATCAAATTAATTGATTCTGGAGAAATAAAAGAAAAAATACCATGTCATAATGGAAAAGAAATAAATAGAATGTTAACAAAAAAAGGTTTATACCCAGAAGTAATAGTAGTAGATTTAACAAGTAAAAGAATACTTGAAAAAGAAAAAAATAATTCTTTAAAAGAAGAGAATAATACAAATAAAGGTATAGATTTTGATTGCAAAAGGCATGATTATTTAATATATGACTTAACAAATTTATAAAAATATTAGTAGAAGTAGCTTAAAATACTTCTACTTTTTATTGCTAATTATGTATTGACTAAATGAAATTAATTTTATAGTATTTTAAATAAGGGGGACTAATATGAAATTTGAAAGAAAAGTAAATTATTATGAAACAGATAAAATGGGAATAGTACATCATTCTAATTATATTAGATATGCAGAAGAAGCAAGAATAGAATTCTTTGATTATATTGGTATTCCATATAAAGATAATATAGAAGGAAGAAATATGCTAAGTCCAGTACTTAGTATGAAGTGTAATTATAAACATTCAGCAACATTTAATGATATTTTAGAAATAGATGTAAACATAAAAGAATGGAATGGAGTTAGAATTACTATTGAGTATATAGTGAAAAATAAAGAAACAGGTAAGTTAATAGCAAATATGGAATCATCACATTGTTTTACTGATATGAATTTAAAACCACTTAATCTAAAAAAGGAACATAAAGATTTATATAATATATTTATGGAAAATATACATAATTAATGGAGATGTTTAAAGTATGGATTTAGATAAAAATGAAATAATAAGTGATAGAGAAAAAGCTTTAGAAAAAGTAAAAGAAAATGGGAAGCTATTAGATATTGTTTCAGAAGAATTAAAAAATGATAGAGAAATTGTTTTTGAAGCTGTAAAAAATAATGCAGAAGCATTAGAATTTGCAAGTAAGAAATTAAAAGAAGATAGAGAGATAGTATATGAGTCAGTAAGTAAAATAGGATGGACATATTGTTATGTAGGAGAAAAATTACTTAAGGATAAGGATTTATTACTTGCAGGACTTAAAAAATCTGGTCAGATATTTTATTTTACATCATCAGAGCTTAGAGATGATAAAGATGTAGTTTTAGCAGCAATAGAAGCTAAACCAATAATTATGAAATATGCAAGTAAAAGACTTAGAAGTGATAAAGATGTTGGAATTGCAGTTATGAAGAAAAACAAAAAATGTTTTTCTTTTTTAGAACCAGAGCTGCAAAGAGATGAAGATATATTAAATATAAAAAATGAAGAATAGATTTGAGAAACAACTTATTTTAAAATATGTTGTTTCTTTTTTGTAATTAAAATGTAATAAAAAAATTTTAAAAAAAACATTGACAATTGAAGAATCATTCAACTATAATATAAGTATAATAGTTGAATAGATACTCAATTAAGGAGGTATATATGAATAATAACGAAATTAGTACATGTGATTGTGAAGTAATTCATGAAGATGTTATTAATGCAGTAAAAAAAGAAATGTTACAAGAAGAGATATTAATGGATGTTTCTGACTTTTTTAAAGTACTTGGAGATTCTACAAGAGCAAAAATCATGTTTGCTTTAGATAAAAGAGAAATGTGTGTATGTGATTTAGCAGTACTTTTAAATATGACTAAATCAGCAATATCACATCAGCTTAGAGTTCTTAGAGACGAAAATTTAGTAAGCTTTAGAAAAGAAGGAAAAATGGTATATTACTTCTTAGCAGACAATCATGTAAGAGATGTTTTTGAAAAAGCAATAGAACATGTTACTGAATAAAATATAAAATTAGGAGGTTTTTTTATGGAAAAAATATTAAAAGTAAATGGAATTGATTGCGCTAATTGTGCAGCAAAAATAGAAAGTAAAATTAGTAAAATAAAAAAAGTTTCTGATGCGTCAGTTAACTTTATGACAGGAAAAGTTATGATAGAAACTGAAACGGAAGATGAAAAAGAGATTAATAATATACTTGAAGAAGTTATAAAAATAATCAATAAAATAGAACCAGATGCTACTATAGAATAACAAGTTATTAAGGAGAGTAAAATGAAAAAAAATAAAATTATAATATTTAGAATAATTATATCTTTTATAATATTATTTAGCAGTATTATTTTAGAAGATAATATTAAAAATATACTTCTTTTTATTGGTTATTTAATAATTGGATATGATGTTTTATTAATGGCAATAAGAAATATTTTTAAAGGGAATTTTTTAGATGAAAATTTCTTAATGACTATTGCAACTATTGGAGCAATAGCAATTAAAGAATTACCAGAAGCTATGGCAGTTATGTTATTTTACCAAATAGGTGAATTATTTCAGAATATGGCAGTAGAAAAATCAAGAAAATCTATAAGTGAACTTATGGAGATTAGACCTGATTATGCTAATTTATTAATAAATGATGAAGCAAAGAAAGTATCTCCAGATGAAGTACAAATAGGAGATATTATTTTAGTAAAACCAGGAGAAAAAGTTCCAATTGATGGAATAGTTATAGATGGAAATTCTTTAGTTGATACAAAATCTATTACTGGTGAGTCAACTCCTAAAAATATTAAGATAAATGATGAAATTATAAGTGGATGTATAAACTTAAATGGTTTACTCAAAATAAAAGTAACAAAAATATTTAAGGATTCAACAGTTAGCAAAATTTTAGAATTAGTTGAAAATGCATCTAATAAAAAGTCAAAATCAGAAAAATTTATAACGAAATTTTCTAGAGTATATACTCCAGTAGTAGTTATTTTGGCAATATTAATTACATTAATTCCAACTATTATATTTGGTTTTAATACATTTTCAAATTGGTTTTCAAGATCTCTTGTATTTTTAGTTGTATCGTGTCCATGTGCTTTAGTAATATCAGTTCCATTAGGTTTTTTTGCAGGAATTGGAGGAGCTTCTAAAAAAGGAATACTTGTAAAGGGGAGTTCATATATAGAGTCATTATCAAAAGTAAGAAATATTGTTTTTGACAAAACAGGAACTTTAACAGAAGGTATTTTTGAGGTACAAAAGGTATTACCAGATAATATAAAAGCATTTGATTTAATTAAATATTCTGCTTATGCTGAAAATTATTCTAATCATCCAATAGCTATATCAATAAAAAGATTTTATGGAACTGAAATTGATGAGGGAAAAATAAGCTCAGTTGAAGAAATTTCTGGAAAGGGTATTAGAGCTACTGTTTTTGGAAAAGAAGTTTTAATTGGAAATGCTAAATTATTAGAAGATAAGAATATTGAATTTAAAGAAGTAAAAGAAATAGGTTCACTTGTCTATGTGGCAATAAATAAAACCTATGCAGGTTGCATAATTATTTCTGATAAAGTAAAAAAAGATGCTAAAGCTACAATTAATTCATTAGAAAAAGATTATAAAATAGAGACTGTTATATTAACTGGAGATGCAGAAAAAAATGCAAAACAAATAGCAGATAGTATAGGAATAAGTAAATGTTATTCAGAGTTATTACCTACTGATAAGGTAGAAATATTTGAAAAGATTGTATCAAAAAAGGAAGAAAATACAAAAGTAGCATTTGTAGGTGATGGTGTAAATGATAGTCCAGTTTTAGCAAGAGCAGACATAGGAATAGCAATGGGAGATATAGGTTCTGATGCAGCAATAGAAGCAGCAGATTTAGTAATTATGAATGGTGAGGTAAAAAGTGTGCTAGATGCAATTAAAATATCAAAAAGTACTATTAAAATTGTAAAACAAAATATTATTTTTGCAATTACAGTTAAAATATTAATATTAATAATTAGTGCATTAGGGTTAGGAAATATGTGGCTTGCAGTATTTGCAGATGTTGGAGTTTCTGTAATATGTATATTAAATTCAATGAGAAATTTAAAAATAAAAAATTTATAATTAAAGTATATAGAC
>JAAWJE010000034.1 GCA_022796725.1 Clostridia bacterium
TTTTTTCCTTTTTTATTTTATTTTTTTATTTTTCTCTTTTTTATTTTATTTTTTGTTTCTCTCTTTTTTATTTTATTTTTTATTTCCTTTTCTCTTTTTTTATTTTTTTATGTAATATTTTTTTATTCTCTTTACTATTTTTATGTCTTTATTTTGAGATTTAAGGCATTTATTTTTTGTTTTAATATAGTTTTATAGCTAAAGTACTTTTCAGTCTTAAAATCCATTTTAACAAAAAAAGAGTATAGAATTAAATATCTATACTCTTTTGGCGGAGAATGAGGGATTTGAACCCTCGCGGCCCTAAACGAACCCTAACAGTTTAGCAAACTGTCCCCTTCAACCACTTGGGTAATTCTCCATATATATATATAATGCTAGATAAAAAAATTATCTAGCACTTGGCGGAGAGGGTGGGATTCGAACCCACGGTAGGCTACAAACCTACGCCAATTTTCAAGACTGGTGCCATAAACCAACTCGACCACCTCTCCAATGACATTTATTAGTTTAACATGTGATTAATTAAATGTCAATATACTCTTTTAATTTTTTTTGTTTTCTTTTGCCTTTTTTATTGCCTGTTTTTCCTCATTAGATAATTCGTATTGTGATTCTCCCAATATTATACTTTTAGCATAAATTGAACTTGTATCTCTTGCATATACACCATTTAAAACAATTCCATTATTATCAGCATCTAAAAGTGCTATAGCAAAGCTTAAATTACTTCCAACATCATTAAAAGCATTATATCTAACTACTCCTATTTTTTGAATACAATTCATCATATTTTTTTCTATTTTCTTTACTTCAGCTTCTATCATACAACTTTTTTGGTTTACATAATTTGTAATGTTAATATATTCTTTTATCATTTCTTCCAAATTATTTCCATTTCCTAATTTTTTCATAAAATTAATATTTTTTAGCTGAAAGTTTTTAACCCTTATATTTGTAATTATGGTTATTAATATTAGAATCACATTTAATACTAATAACCATATTATTATCCATTTTTCCATTTTTATACCTATTTTATTAATCCCAAAATACGCTCCAAGTCATCATTTGAAGCATATTCTATAACTATTTTTCCCTTTCTTTGTCCAGCATCTAGTTTTACTTTTGTTCCAAAAAAACTTTGAAATGTATTTTCTATATCTCTATAAATTGGTTCGTATCTCATATTCTTTTTAGATATATTTTTTTTCACTTTAGTCTTTCTCTCAGCATCTCTAACACTATCTCCAGATTCTATTAAATTTAACGCCATATTATATTGCTTATCTGGATTTTCAAAACGTAATAATGATCTACAATGACCTTCTGAAAGTTTGCCTTCTAAAGCTAAATTTATTACTCTTTCATCTAAATTTAATATTCTTAATGTATTTGCTACTGCACTTCTGCTCTTTCCTATAATCTCAGCAACTTGTTGCTGAGTCATATTTTGTTGTTCCATTAAATATTTTATTCCTTTTGCTTTTTCAATAGGATTCAAATCTTCTCTTTGTATGTTTTCAATTAAAGCTATTTCTTGATTTATTTTTTCATCATTTTCTCTTACAATTGCCGGTATCTCTGTTATTCCAGCCTTTTTAGATGCTCTCCATCTTCTTTCTCCAGCAACAATCTGATAATAATCATCCTTTTTTGTTACTATTATTGGTTGTATTACTCCATATCTTTTTATAGAATCTGATAACTCACTTAATGCTTCTTCATCAAAAGTTCTTCTTGGTTGTTCTCTATTAGGTTCTATCTCTGATAATTTAATATTTTGAATACTTTCTCCCTCCTGAACTTCTTCTGCAATATTATTAGAAAAAAGAGCATCTAATCCTTTTCCCAAACCTGTTTTTTTTGTCATTTTTACCTCCTATTTATTTTTTTCTTGATTTTTTAAAAATTCTTTAACTAGCTTATCGTAGCTCTTTGCGCCTTTTGACCTACTATCATATTCGATTATTGACATTCCATAACTTGGAGCTTCACTTAATTTAACATTTCTAGGTATTACTGTTTTAAATACCTTATTTTCGAAATATTTTTTAACTTCTTTTACAACTTGATTAGATAAATTTGTTCTTATATCATACATTGTAAGAATAGCACCTTCTATTTCTAAAGATTTATTCAAATGTTTTTTTACTAAATTTATTGTATTTATAAGTTGTCCTAATCCTTCTAATGCATAGTATTCGCATTGTACAGGAATTAATACGGAATCTGCAGCAGTAAAAGCATTTAAAGTTATTAATCCTAAAGATGGCGGACAATCTATTAATATATAATCATAGTTGTCTTTAACTTTTTCTAATTGTTCTTTTAATCTATATTCTCTAGATATTAAAGATACTAACTCAACTTCTGCACCAGCTAGATTTATATTAGAAGGACATACTTTTAAATTCTTAATTGATGTTTCTTCTAATGTTTCTTCCATTGGTTCTTCATTTACTAATACATCATATAATGACTTTACATCATCTTTTTCTATTCCTAATCCACTGGTAGCATTTCCTTGTGGATCAGCATCTATCAATATTACTTTTTTCCCTTTTTTAGCTAAAATTGCACTTATATTAACTGTTGTTGTTGTCTTTCCTACTCCACCTTTTTGGTTAGCTACCGCTATTATTTTACTCAAATCAACCCCTCCATTCATTTCTTATACTATAATATAAAAACATATAAAACTTGTCAATGTATTTATAAAAAAATATATTATTTGTTTCTATTGTAAATCTGTTTTTCGTGAAACATTGTATTTTTATATTTATATTTTCTTGTATCTGCAATACTTCTAAGTTCTTTAATAGTACATTTGTTCTGTATATTAATAAAAAAATAATCATTAGTTTTTATTCTAATGATTATCGTGAAACATTTTTATATTATTGGCTCTTTTGAAGGTTTACCTTGTTTTCTTGGATACATTTTAGGTGTGTTTTTAATTTTTTCTATTAATATAATTACTCTTTCATTATCTTGCGATATTTTGTAATTTTCTATTTTTATTATTCTTCCACCTAATAAATTAATTGCTTTTCTTGCCTTTTCTATTTCTTCTGTACAATTTGGACCTTTTAGACATATACATCTTCCTCCTATTTTGGTAAAAGGAATCATATATTCCACCAATGTAGACATATTTGCTAAAGCTCTAGTTACTACAAAATCAAATTTTTCTCTATATTCTATATTATTTGCTAATTCCTCTGCTCTAATATGTATACAATCTATATTTTTTAATTTCAATTTTTGAACTGTATCTAGTTGAAATTTAATCTTTTTATTTACAGAATCTATTGAAACCAGCTTTATTTCATCATTTACTATTTTAAGTGGTATTCCTGGGAATCCTGCTCCAGAGCCTATGTCAAGTACTCTACCTTTTATTCTATCTTTAATAATAATAGAATCTATAAAATGCTTTAATATAATTTCTTTTTCTTCTTTTATTGCTGTTAAATTAATATTTTTATTCCATTCTAATAAATTTTTCATATATTTATATAGATTTTGACATTTAACTTCTTCTATAACTAAGTTATTGTATTCTGCATAATTTTTAATAATATTTTTAAATTCTATATATTCCATATTATCCTCTCTTTAATTGTTCTAAATACACTAAAAGTACTGAAACGTCAGCTGGTGAAACCCCTGATATTCTTGATGCTTGTCCTATTGAATGAGGTTTATATTTATTAAGTTTTTGTCTTGCTTCTATTCTTATTCCTTTAACATCATCGTAGTTTATATCATCAGGAAGTATCTTCTTTTCTAGCTTTTTAAAGCTTTTTACCTGTTCTTCTTGCATTTTAATATACCCTTCATATTTCACCATAATTTCTACTTCTTCTTTTATATCTTTTGGCAATTCTTCTCTATTTATATCTATTTTCTCTAATAATTTATAATTTAATTCTGTTCTTTTTAATAATTCTGACATTCTTACTCCTGCAAGTATTTCAGATGAATTATTTTCTCTTAAAAAAGCATTGGTTTCTTTAGTAGGTTTTACAATTGTAGATTTTAATCTTTCTATTTCTTTATAAATTTTATCTTTCTTATCAATAAATAATTTGTATCTTTCATCTGAAATAAGTCCAATTTTATGTCCAATTTCTGTAAGTCTTAAATCAGCATTATCTTGTCTTAACAATAATCTATATTCTGCTCTTGATGTCATCATTCTATATGGTTCATTTGTGCTCTTAGTAACTATATCATCTATTAAAACTCCAATATAAGCATCTGCTCTATCAAGGATAACAGGATCTTTTCCTTTTAATTTTAAAGCAGCATTTATTCCAGCAATTATTCCTTGTGCAGCAGCTTCCTCATATCCTGAAGTTCCATTTATTTGACCTGCAAAAAACATTCCTTCTATATTTTTTAATTCTAAAGAGCTTTTTAATTGTGATGGTTCTATGCAATCATATTCAATAGCATAAGCTGGCCTAGTAAATTCAACATTTTCAAGTCCTGGAATAGTTCTATACATCGCTATTTGAACATCTTCTGGAAGTGATGAACTCATTCCCTGAACATACATTTCTTCTGTATCTAATCCCATTGGCTCAATAAAAATCTGATGTCTTTCTTTATCAGCAAATCTAACAACTTTATCCTCTATTGATGGACAGTATCTAGGTCCTGTTCCTTCTATTTTTCCAGCATATAGAGGTGATCTATGTAAGTTATCTCTTATTATTTTATGTGTATTCTCATTAGTATAAGTCAAATAACATGGTACTTGATTTATATTTTCTATCTTATCTATAAAAGAAAATGGTACTATATCATCATCACCATTTTGAATTTCCATTTTTGAAAAATCAATACTATTTTTATTTACTCTAGCTGGTGTACCTGTTTTAAATCTTACTATATTTATTCCCATACTTTTTAAAGATTCTGATAACTTATTTGCAGGAAAAACGCCATCTGGCCCACTTTCAAAAGAACTTTCTCCTATAAAAATTTTTCCTTTTAAATATGTTCCTGTTGCAAGTACTACACTATCAACTTCATAAATTGCACCAATATTAGTCTCTACAGACTTTATCTTACCTTTTTCTTGACTTATACTAACTATTTCTGCCTGTTTTAAATATAAATTTTTCTGATTCTCTAATGTATGTTTCATTTCTCTTTGATACTTTTTTCTATCAGCTTGCGCTCTTAAAGAATGTACTGCTGGTCCTTTAGAAGTATTCAACATTCTTACTTGTATCATAGATTTATCAATATTTCTTCCCATTTCGCCACCTAAAGCATCAATTTCTCTTACTAAATGACCTTTTGATGTTCCGCCAATATTAGGATTACATGGCATATTAGCAACACATTCTAAACTTATTGAAAACAATAATGTTTTCATTCCCATTCTTGAAGCAGCAAGTGCTGCTTCACATCCAGCATGTCCTGCACCAATTACAGCTATATCAAATTTACCTGCATTATAACTCATTATTTCTTCATCTTCTTTCTTCTTATTTTAGTTTTTAAGCGTTTTTTATGTTTTATTAATATATTTTATTACCTAATATATTAAATTGGTTATTTCCCTAAGCAAAACTTTGAAAAAATTTCTGTAATAATATCTTCTGTAACTGTTTCTCCCGTAATTTTTCCTAAGCTTTCTAAAATATCCTTAATATATACTACAATAATATCTATTGGCATATCATTTTCGATTGTCTCTAAAGATTTATTTAATGATTCAATCGCTTTTATAATCAGATTTTTATGTCTTGTATTAGTTACAATAATTTCATTATCTGTTGTAATCTCTTTTGTTTCAATTAGTTCTTCTATTTTATTATATAAATCTTTTATTCCAAATTTAGTTATTGTAGATATCTTTATTATAGGCTTATTAGTTTCTTTTAATTTTTTAAAGTCTATATTTTCTTTGTTCAAATCAACTTTATTTAATAAAATAATTGAATTTTTATTTTTTAATATATCTATTATTTCTTCATCTTCTGAATTTAGCATTTTAGATATATCAAAAATTCCTATAATAATATCACTTTCTTTTGCTATTTTTTTAGCTTTTTCAACTCCTATTTTTTCAACTTCATCATTAGCTTCTCTTATACCTGCAGTATCAATAATTTTTAAAGGAATACCATTTATTGAAATATATTCTTCTATTGTATCTCTAGTAGTTCCTTCTATATTTGTAACAATAGCTCTTTCTTCATTAAGTAAAATATTTAAAAGTGATGATTTTCCAGCATTTGGTCGTCCTATAATTGCAGTTTTTATACCTTCTTTAAGAATTTTACCATTATCAAATGATTTTTCTAAAAATATTAGTTTTTCTTTTAAATCTTCAAGGGTTTTAATAACTCTATTATTTGTTACTTCTTCTACATCATATTCTGGATAGTCTATTGATGCTTCTATATCTGCCATCATAGAAATAAGATCTTTTCTTATATTTTTTATTTCTAAAGATAAACTTCCTTGTAATTGTTCTACTGATGCCTTTGCTTCTTTTTCTGTCTTACTATTTATTATATCAATTACGGCTTCTGCCTGTACTAAATCTATTCTTCCATTTAAAAAAGCTCTTTTTGTAAATTCTCCTGGCTCTGCTAAATTAGCACCATTTTTTAAACATAGTTCTAATATTTTTTTCATAACAATTATTCCACCATGAGAATTTATTTCACATACATTCTCTCTTGTATAACTATTTGGAGCTATAAAATATGAAACTAATACTTCATCTATTATATTTTCATTTTCTACTATTTTTCCATATTTCATAGTATATCCTTTCATTTGTTAAAGCTACTT
>JAAWJE010000033.1 GCA_022796725.1 Clostridia bacterium
ATAATAATATGAAAAAATCAAGTATAGGAATAATTAGTGCTTTAGCAGTAATTGCTATAATAGTTATTATATGTGTTAGTACATATAATGGAATGGTATCTAAAAAAGAATCAGTAGATAATTCTTTTTCTAATTTAGATGTAATGCTTCAAAGAAGGGCAGATTTAATACCAAATTTAGTAAACACAGTAAAAGCATATACTAATCACGAAAATGATGTAATTGATAAAGTCTTAAAAGCAAGAACAAACCTTTTAAATGCAAATAATGTTGAAGAAAAATCAAAAGCTAATAAAGAATTAACAACTGCTCTTGATTCATTAATAGTAGTAGTTGAAAATTACCCTGATTTAAAAGCATCTGAAAATTATATACATTT
Source organism: Clostridia bacterium (assembly GCA_022796725.1). Lineage (GTDB taxonomy): Bacteria > Bacillota > Clostridia > TANB77 > CAG-508 > UMGS1994. Next base: position 380 of record JAAWJE010000033.1, read on the forward strand.
ATCTGACGAATTAGCTGGAACAGAAAATCGTATTGCAGTTGCAAGAAAAGATTATAATGATTCAATAAATAAATTTAACACATCAATTAAAAAATTTCCTAATAATATATTTGCAGGGATGTTTGGATTTAGTGAAATGAAATATTTTCAAGCAGATGAGTCTAGCACGGAGGTTCCAAAAGTTGAATTTTAATAAAAAGAAAATTATTTTTTATATACTTATAATATTTTTTATATCAATATGTATTAATAAAAAAGTGTATTCAGTAGTAAGTAAAACGCAAGATTTTTATGTTAATGATTATGCAGGACTTCTTAGCAAGGAAACAGAAGATTACATTATAAATATAAATAAAAGTTTATGTGATAAAACAGGAGCCCAAATAGTAGTTGTTACAGTAAAAAATTTAGAAGGAAATTCTTTAGAAGAATATGCTACTGAATTATTTAGAAAGTTTGGAATAGGTGATAGAACAAAAAATAATGGAGTTTTATTATTACTTGCACTTGAAGAGAGACAATTTAGAATTGAAGTTGGATATGGACTAGAAGGAGTACTTACAGATGGAAAAACAGGAGGGATACAAGATAAGTATATCATTCCATATTTAAAACAAGATAATTGGGATGAAGGTGTAAGAAATGGTTTCAATGCTATATTAGATATAGTTTCTAATGAATATGGTATAAAAATAGATAACGCAGAGCAAGCAAAAGAAAGTGGCACAACGTCACAAGAATATGAGATGATATGTATATTTCCAAGTACAATGATTTCCTTAATAGTAGGAAGTAAATTAAAACAAATGAAAAAAAGAAAGATAGTTTTATATGTTACATATTTTGCAGTTATAACTTTAATAGGTATGTTTATAATAAAATCACTTGAGATGAGAATAGCGTTTATATTATTTAATCTTTTTGCATTAATATTTTCTAATTCAGGTCATGGAGGCTATCGGTGGCGGATTTTATGGTGGTTTTTCAGGAGGTAGTAGCAGTGGTGGCTTTTCAGGCGGTGGAGGTTCCTCAGGAGGAGGAGGAAGTTCCAGAAGTTTTTAAAATTAAAATTTTAAAGTGAAAGTAGATATAAAATCTATTTTCATTTTTTTATAAACATAGATATTGAAAGAACATAAAAATAGAGATAAAATATATAAAAAATGGCAGGAGATAAAATGGATATAAAAGAATTTTTGGAAAGTAAAAAAGAAGTTAATTTTATAAGAGAAATAGAATTTGATAATAAGAAATTTGCAAAAGCATATAAAAAAGATAAAAATGGAATTAAATATTATTATTTTGAAATAGAAAGTGAAAATATTGTAAGAGAAGTTACTGATAAAGATTTACTAGAATGTTTTCATGAGATATATGAAATTGAACATAGCGATATTATTTATTAAAGATTGGAGAATTACTAATGGGAAAAAGAATTTTGAATCCAGAAGTTAAAGAATATCTTATAAAGTTTGTTATAGATACATTAGAAAACTGTGATTTGTTTGTTAAAACTTTTGGTTCAGGTTTTGCAGAGAGTAGATTAAATGATAATTTAAGAGAAGTTTATACTAATGAGAAAAGTTCTACTTCTAGTGGATATTATGATTTTGCTGATAAATCAATTACTTTATGTGAAAGTGGAGTTGATGACAAATTATTAGCACCAGAAGATATAGATAGTTCTGAGAATAAAAAAGCTACCATATTGCATGAAGCTATACATGCAATACTTAGAAAACTTAAAGAAGAATGTGAAGAAATAGGAGTAGTAGATGTTACAGGAATTATGGAATCCTACAAGGATGATTCAGAATTAGGACGTGGATTAAATGAGGGATTAACTAATTGGATTGTAGAAAAAGCAGGATTAAAACCAAATGGATATGAGACTTTAACTAATGTAATAAGAATGTTAGAACTTGCAATAGGTTCTGAAAGAGTAATGAATCTAGGAAAAGGAAGTATACATGATAACATACAAAATACTTTAGGAATAACAGAAAAAGATACAACAAATTTACTAGTAATAACAGATGAATATTATAATACTTCCGAGATTTATGAAAAAATGATAGAGATAACATCGATATTAAGTTCTAAAAGAAGAGATGATGGAAATATTATTCTTACAGATGATGATGTAATTGAATTAGTAAACTTAAAATTTTACTTTTATACTAATCCAGAAACAAATAAGAGATATATAAACTTTTTAAATGAAAAGGGATTAGAAGATACTATAGAAACAAAATTCAAATATTGCGAAATGTACAAAGAGCAATTAGAAAAGTCTTTAATGGAAACGCAAAATTGTATAGATAGTACTATATTTGAATTGTTTTTTATGGAAAGATTTAGTAACATAAAAGAAATAACAAAAGAAGAATTTGATTATTTTTTGAAATTAGAAAAATTAATGGGTGAAGATAGTAGTGATAAATCAAAATCTTCTGTAATTTTTAAAAACGAATTTAAAAATAGACTTATTATAAATAAAATATCAAAAATAAAGGAAAAAGTAGATTTAGGAACTATTACTACTAGTGAATTTTTAGAAATGATAGATATGCTTGATTCTGATAATGTTGGACTATCAAATCAGAGGTTATTATTTTATACTCTTATATCAGAAAATATTTATCCAGAGAATTCTAGTTGTATTAAAGAATTAATAGAGAAATTAAAAAATAAAGGAAATATCGATGAAATTGATAGATATTCTTTCCAAGAAATTAAAACAAGTACTGGAGAGAAGATATGTTTGTATTATAAAGATGGAGAAATAGATTTTGCAGGTTCCTCTTATTGTGCAGATGGAATGAAAGCAAGTGATAAAATTGAAGATTTAGATAATATTTTTGATTATACACCACCTTGTGGTAAAGATTTGCAAGATGCTGTAAATAGTTTTTTAAAATTTAAAGAAACTACAGAAAAAAGAGACCCAAAAGCTACAATAAGAATTTCTAATAGAGCTATAATTTTAGAAACTTCAAGTGGTAAAAAAGCATTTTTTATGGTTGATGATAATGGAAATATTGTTCCAGCAACTCCCGTAAAAGATGAACAAACAAGAATTAATTTTGCTAAAGAAAAAGAAGATAAATCATTAATTGTTCCAAAAAAAGAAAATTTTATTTCTAAATTTGTGAAAAATATGAGGGATAGAATAATTAAAAGAAAAGTAAAAAATGCTTCTGATATTGATAGTACTGAAATTCATACAGAAGATAGAAAAAAAAGTGAATGGGATGAGTTTGATAAAAGGTTAAAGAATTTTACACCTGTGGAAAATCCAACAAATACACATAAGAGTTATAATAATAGGGATTTTAGAACTAAATAATTAACAAAAATATAGGAGGAAAAAATGAAAGTTATAACATCTGGAAGTAGATATATAGATATTGATGCTTATGCAAGTTGTATAGCTTATAGTTATTTTTTAAACTTAAAAGGAATATCTAGCAAGGCTATTAGTACAGCTAAATTAAATGAAAGTATTACAGATGAGTTATTAGATTTAGAATCAAAGCTAGATAGCTATATTCCTAAAGAAAATGACGAGTTTATTATAATAGATGTATCTGATAAAGATTATTTTGATAATGTTGTAAATAAAGACAATATTATACAAGTGATAGACCATCATACAGGATTTGAAAAATATTGGAAGGAAAGATTAAATGAAAACTGCAAAATAGAATTTATAGGAGCTGTTGCAACAATCATATTTGAATTATATGAAAAGGAAAATTTGCAAAATAAACTTCCTCAAGATATTATAAAATTATTAATGTCAGCTATCTTAGATAATACTTTAAATTTTAAAGCAAAAGTTACAAGTGATAGAGATAGGATTGCTTATAGCAAGCTAGAAGAATTAATGGAGATTAAAGAAAATTATGTTAAAGAATATTTTATGAGTTGCCAAAGAACTATAGAAAAAGATTTTGAAAAAGCACTTAAGAATGATACAAAAATAGGAATAATAAGTAATAAGTTACCAGATATTTTTTCTCAGCTAGTAGTTTGGGATAAAAAGAATATATTAGATAACAAAGAAAAAATATATGATATTCTAAATACTTTTGGGCAGAATTGGTTATTAAACTTGATTTGTTTAAAAGATGGTAAAAGCTATATTATTACATCAAATGACTTAATGAAAGATGATATTAAAAAATTAATAGATATAGAAGTAGAAAATGATTATTATTTGGAATGTAAGGATATATGGCTTAGAAAAGAAATAATAAAAAAAGCTGAGGAAGATATTTAATAAAAAATAATGAATTATTATGAAATAAGATATATTATGGTAAAAAATAGTGGAAGGAATATGTAACAATGGAATATTGGTTAAAATGTGCTATAGAAATACAAAGTTTAGCTCAAGCAGGATTAGCATATACAGAAAATGCTTATGATAGAGAAAGATTTGAAAGATTAAGAGAAATATCAGCAGAGATGTTAAGTAAAAAAACAGATATATCATTAGAAAAGATAAAAGAATTATTTTGTAATGAAAAAGGATATCAAACACCTAAAATAGATACAAGGGCTGCTGTTTTTAAAGATAACAAAATATTATTAGCTCATGAAAATAATGGAACATGGTCACTTCCTGGTGGTTGGTGTGATGTGCTTGAAACAGTATCAAGTAATACAGTAAAAGAAGTTAAAGAAGAAACAGGACTTAATGTAGTGGCAAAAAGTATTATAGCAGTTCAAGATATAAATAAACATAACGTAATACCATGCCCTTATAGCATTTGTAAGATATTTACCCTTTGTGATTTAATTGATGGAGAATTTGTGGAGAATATAGAAACTACTGAAATTGGATATTTTGACTTGGAGAATTTACCATTATTATCAGAAGATAAAAATACTAAAGAACAAATAAAAATGTGTTTTGAAGCATATAAGAGTGATAACTGGAAAGTTCAGTTTGATTAAATTAAGATTAAAGTTAATAACCTTACAAATATGTAAGGTTATTTTTATAGGATTTTATGCTATAATCATTATGGAGGAAATAAAATGCAAAAAATTTTAATTGTTGAAGATGATGAAAAATTAAGAAATGAGTTAGAAATATTTTTGAATAATAATGGATATAAGTCTGAAGCATTAAAAACATTTAATAATACAATAAATGATATTTTAAAAATAAATCCAGATTTAATATTATTAGATATAGGACTGCCAAATGCAGATGGTGAATATATTTGCAAAGAAATAAGAAAAAATTCACAAGTACCAATTATTATTATAACAAGTAGAGATAATGAATTAGACGAATTACTTTGTATAAATTATGGTGCAGATCATTATATTACAAAGCCATTTAATATCAAAATATTACTTGCAAAAATAGGGTCTATTTTAAGAAGAACTAATATTTCAGAAGAAATAAATGAGAAAATAGATGCAAAAGATTTTATATTAAATACATCAAAAAGCACAATAGAAAAAGATAAATATTCTGTAGAACTTACAAAAAATGAGTATAAAATATTAAAGTATCTAGTAGATAATAGAGAAAAAATAGTTCCAAGAGAAGAAATAATGGAGTATTTGATTACGTTTGTAGAAGGATTAGCTTCTTTTATCTCACCGTGTATTTTGCCTGTTATTCCACTATATATATCTTATTTTGGAGCATCAAGTGAAAGTGGTAAAAGAGCAATAACTAATTCAATAGGGTTTGTTACAGGATTTAGTTTGGTGTTTATATTACTTGGTATATTTGCAGGTACTTTTGGTAAATTAGTTCATCAATATACTAATTATATAAATATTATATTAGGTTTGTTTTTAATAATTATAGGTCTTAATTATATGGGAGTTATTTTTATAAAATTATTAAATAAGTCTAAAGAAATAAAAAAAGATAAAAAAGATTTAAATCTTATTAGTTCCGTATTTTTTGGAATTATATTTTCACTTTCGTGGACACCTTGTGTCGGAGCATTTTTATCATCAGCGCTTATACTTGCTAGTACAACAGGTAGTGTCTTAAAAGGAGCAATATTGTTATTACTTTATTCTTTAGGTCTTGCCATACCTTTTATTGTTACAACTTTGTTATTAGAAAAGTTAAAGAAGACTTTTGATTTTATTAAAAAACATTATAATATTATAAATAAAAT
>JAAWJE010000056.1 GCA_022796725.1 Clostridia bacterium
TTATATAATTTATAAAAATTAATTGAGGAAGTGAATAAATGATAGAACTAGAAGAAAATAAAAAAGTATTAAATAACTTAATGCAAAAATTAATTGAATTAGGTGAGTCTCTTTGACATAGATAAAAGTAGAGAAGAATTGATAAGACTTGAAAACAAGACTATGCAAGATGGATTTTGGAATGACTCAAAAAACTCTAATATAGTTCTTTCAAAAATAAAAAAATTAAAGTCAAAAGTAAACTATTTTGATACTATAAATCAAGAATTAGATAATATTTGTGAAATTACTGAAATGATAATTGAAGAATTTGATGAAGACTTAAAAAAAGAAGTTTTAATTTCAACAAAGAATGCAGAAAAAAAGTTAGAAAAATTAGAGCTTGAAACTTTTTTTTCTGAAAAATATGATATTAATAATGCTATTTTAACGATACATCCAGGAGCTGGCGGAACTGAATCACAAGATTGGGCAGAAATGCTTTATAGAATGTATATAAGATGGGCTAATAAAAATAAATTTACTATAAAAGAAATTGATTACTTAGAAGGTGATGAAGCAGGTCTTAAAAGTGTAACTTTTGAAATATCTGGTGATTATGCTTATGGATACTTAAAATCTGAAAAAGGAGTACATAGACTTGTTAGAATATCTCCTTTTGATGCTGGTGGAAGAAGACATACATCTTTTGCTTCAATAGAAGTATTACCTGAAATATCTGATGATACACAATTAGAAATAAATCCAGATGACCTTAGAATAGACACATATAGAGCATCAGGAGCAGGAGGACAACACGTAAACAAAACTTCTTCAGCAGTTAGAATAACTCATATTCCGACTAATACAGTTGCTGCATCACAAGCTGAAAGATCTCAACTTCAAAATAAAGAAACTGCAATGAAGATGCTTAAATCTAAACTATTAGCTTTAAAAGAAAAAGAACATAAGGAAAAAATAGAAGATTTAATTGGAGTTCAAAAAGACATTGCATGGGGAAGTCAAATACGTTCTTATGTATTTTGTCCATATACATTAGTAAAAGATCATAGAACAAATTATGAAGTAGGTAATGTAGAATCTGTCATGAATGGGGAAATAGATGGATTCATTAATAGTTTTCTAAAGCAAAGTAAAAAATGATATTTCCATTTTATCCATATATTTCCGCTTCTAATATGCATTTTAAAATTGACTTCTAAAATAATGTAATGCTATAATATAATTATGATATAAATAAATGGAGGTGCTATATATGGCAGTTAAATGTGGAAATGAAAGAGAGTCTTGTAAATGGTTTGACCCAAATTGTAAAGGTGGATATTGTGATTATAAGGGTTGTCCTATTTCAAAAAATGATGATTGTCCAAGATGGTAATAAATAATTTATATAGTATTTACTGATATACTGGTAAATACTATTTTTTGTCAATTTATAAGATATTTCCATTTTTTATGTAATATATTAGATTGACTGTAAAATTATAAAGTGCTATAATATAATTATAATTTAAATAAATGGAGGTGCTAAGATATGTCAGTTAGATGTGAAGGAACTAACTGTAGCGATTTTGATCCTAATTGCAGATCAGGATATTGCGATCGTTATAGACAAGATATTAGAGCAGGTAAAGACGACTGTCCAAGATGGAAATAAATAATTAAAATAGTATTTACTAAGAGATTGGTAAGTACTATTTTTTTATTTAAAATATTGAAAAATCAAATAATAAATGGTAATATATTCACATACTATATTATCATTTTGTATAATATAGTATATGGATAATTAGCAGGGTTTATATTTAAACTTGCTTTCATAAAAAAATAGAAGAAGGTGCCAGGTTATGGGCATAGTAGTACAAAAATTTGGAGGAAGTTCAGTAGCAGATGCAGAAAGACTATTAAAAGTATGCAAACATATTATTAAAGAACATAATGAAGGAAATAATGTAGCAGTAGTAGTTTCAGCACAAGGAAAAACAACAGATAAGCTTATTTCAGAAGAAAGGGAAATTACAAAGAATCCTAATAAAAGAGAGCATGATACTTTAGTATCAGTAGGAGAACAAATAACAATTTCAAAACTTGCAATGACACTTGAAGAATTAGGATATAAAGCTATTTCTTTAACAGGGTGGCAAGTTCCAATAGTAACAACAAATGAGCATGGAAATGCAAAAATCAAGTATATTAATAATGAAAAAATATTGGATTTATTTAATAAAGGATATATTGTTATCATAGCTGGTTTTCAAGGAGTATCAGAAGAATTAGATATAACAACTTTTGGAAGAGGAGGGTCTGATACAACAGCTGTCGCAGTTGCTGCGAGTTTAAAAGCTGATAAATGTGAGATATTCACTGATGTAGATGGAGTATTCTCATCAGATCCGAGAATAGTAAAAAACGTAAAAAAAATAGATAATATTTGTTATGACGAAATGCTAGAATTATCTAGTATGGGAGCAAAAGTACTCCATAATAGATGTGTAGAAATAGGAAAAAAATATAACTTACCTATAATAGTAAAATCTACTTTTGAAGAATCTAGCAGGGGAACTATTGTAGATAATAATTATATGGAAAATATAACTATAAGTGGAGTTACAAAAGATACTAATGTTGCAAGAATTACAGTTATGGGATTAGAAAATAAAATTGGAAGAACTTATAATGTATTCAAATTACTAGCAGATAATAATATAAATGTTGATGTTATTGTCCAATCATTTGGAGAAAATGTAAATAAAAATTTATCATTTAGTATAAAAACATCAGATTTAGAAAGTGCAGTAAAGTTATTAAATGATAACATAGAAAATATAGGGGCAAGAGAAATTAGATATTTTGATAATTTATCTAAAATTTCTATAATTGGAATTGGCATAGCTAACAAAACTGGAGTTGCAGCAGATATGTTTGAAGCATTATATGAAAATGATATAAATATGCATCTGATTAGCACCTCTGAAATAAAAATCTCTGTATTAGTAGATAGAGAAGAATCTGATAGAGCTGTAAGAGCTATTCATCAAAAATTTTTTAATAACTAATGTAATAAAAAGAAGAAATTTTTATAAAAAATAAAAATTTCTTCTTTTTTATTATCTGAATGCTATATATAAGAAATATATCGTTCTAAAGCTATAATTACTAGCATATAATATTTTATAGGAAATAGAAAGATAGGAGATTATATATGACTATGGAAGAAAAGAATATTAAAAATATAAATGTGTCTCAAGGAATATCACAAAATTTAATACTTGAGAATAAAGAAAAACTTACAATTACAGGTGCTCATGATGTTATTAGTTTTGATGATCAATTAGTAATCATAGACACTGACCTTGGAATGCTTACTATAAAAGGAGAAAATCTAAAAGTAAATAAATTAAGTATTGATACAGGAGATGTAATACTTGAAGGAGAAATTTATAATTTAAATTATTCTAAAGAGCATTTCGATAATAAACAATCTGGAATTATTGGAAAGTTGTTTAAATAATATGATAGCTATTGAACAAGCAAGAATATTTTTAATATTCATAATAATTGGAATATTAATTTCTTTTATATTTGATATATTTAGAATACTAAGAAAAGTTTACAAATTCACTAATTTAATGATTTATATTCAAGATATAGTATTTTGGATTATAGCTGGAGTAATAACATTATTTTCTATATTCAAATTTAATTCAGGTAATATAAGGCTATATTTATTTTTTAGCATGTTTATAGGTGTAATATTATATACTTGCTCTTTAAGTAATAATATTAGAGCTATAGGAACTATTATAATGAAATTGTTAAATACAATTATTAGTAAGATAATTAAATTATTATATAAACCAATAGGAGTTATATATAAGATAATTTGTAAGTTAAAAAATAAATTATTAGTTATTAATAAAGATAAAATTAAATTCAATTTCAAATCAAAAAAATCTATTAAAAATAATATTATGTTATAAAAAATAAGTAATAATTTATATGATAAAGATGAAAAAATATTTATATAGCAGGATTTTGTAGAAAAATGTAGTATATAATAGATATACAGAAAATATTTTTTGGAGATATACTGATGAAAAAATCTATTAATTTTAAGAAATTTTATATAAATATAATAGTTATTGGATTATTATTATATGCTATATTTGAACTAATATCTCAGCAAACTAAATTAAATAGTTATACTGAGTCTCAAGAATATTATAGTCAAAAGATAGTAGAGGAAAGAAAATATCAAGAAGAACTAAAAAAAGATAAAGAAAATGTAAATTCAAAAGAGTATATAGAAAGAGTTGCAAGAGAAAAACTAAATATGTTTTTACCAAATGAACGAGTTTATATTGATATTTCCCAGTAACTATAGTAAAATATAGTTACTGTATTTTTTTACTTAAGTTTTTATATTCTAAAATTTTTATTTCAAGGCTAATTCAACAAAGTTCTTAATGTAAAAGATTTCAACTTATAAAAAATTTAAAGTATTTTATATAGTACATATAGTTACAATTATTTGAAGAAAGATTATATGTAACATTGAATTAAATAGGGGGCGATATTTTAATTATGAATTTGGAAGAAAAATCGATTAATGAATTAAAGGAAATTGCAAAAGAAAAAGGAATTAAGAATATATCAAAATTAAAAAAGCAGGAGTTATTGGAGATATTAGATAATTCCATAAATGAAGAAAATAATGAGAATATTTTAAATAATAATTTAGATAATAAAGAAGATGATAAAAAAGTTATAGAAGGAAATTATACAATTTCAAATGATGATAGTGTAGCTGAAGGAATTTTGGAAGTAATGCCTGATGGCTTTGGATTTTTAAGGGGAGAAAATTATTTATCTACTAATGATGATGTATATGTATCTCCAACTCAAATAAGAAGATTTAGATTAGATACTGGAGATAGAGTTAAAGGGATTCAAAGAAAACCAAAAGAAGGTGAGAAATTTGCAGCACTTATTTATGTAATAGAAGTGAATGGAGAATTACCTGAAAAATCTATGAAGAGAAAATCTTTTGATACATTAATACCACTATATCCTAAAGAAAAGATTGTATTAGAAAATTCTTCTAATTCTTATACTATGAGATTAATAGATTTATTATGTCCTATTGGAAAGGGACAAAGAGGTTTAATAGTAGCTCCTCCAAAAGCAGGAAAGACAACTATATTAAAACAAATAGCAAACAGTATAACTGCAAATCATCCAGAAATAGAATTAATAGTATTATTAATAGATGAAAGACCAGAAGAGGTAACAGACATGAAACGTTCTATTAATGGAGATGTTGTATATTCTACTTTTGATGAACTTCCTGAGCATCATGTAAAAGTTGCAGAAATGGTTTTAGAAAGAGCAAAAAGACTTACTGAACAAAATAAAGATGTAGTGATATTATTAGATAGTATTACAAGACTTGCAAGAGCATATAATTTAGTTATTCCTTCATCTGGTAGAACTTTGTCAGGAGGTTTAGATCCGAGTGCATTACATAAACCAAAAAGATTTTTAGGAGCAGCTAGAAATACAGAAGAAGCTGGAAGTCTAACTATACTTGCTACTGCTTTAGTAGATACTGGAAGTAGAATGGATGATGTAATATTTGAGGAATTTAAAGGTACTGGAAATATGGAAGTACATCTAGATAGGGATTTATCAGAAAAACGTATATTCCCAGCAATAGATATTAAAAAATCAGGTACTAGAAAAGAAGAATTATTATTATCTAAAAATGAATTAAATACAATATATGTACTTAGAAAATCTATTTCTAATATTTCTAATACTGAAGCAACAGAGCAATTAATAAATATAATAACGTCTACTAAAAATAATAATGAATTTTTAAGCAAAATAGAATATTTTTTCAAGA
>JAAWJE010000012.1 GCA_022796725.1 Clostridia bacterium
AAATAATAATGAAATAAATATTAAATCAGATTTTTCTTCTGAAAATTTAGAACTTTACAATAACTATGTTGCTTTAGGAGATAGTATTACACTTGGAACAGGTCTTAGTGATCCAAAAAATGAAGCATTCTCATATCTTATTAAAAATAAATCTAATTGTGAGTTAAATAATTTTGGAATAGATGGTATGAATTCATCTTGGCTTTTATATAACTTATCTAGTAAGCAGTATACAGATGAAATTAAATCTTCAAATCTAGTAACAATTTCAATAGGTTCAAATGATATATTTTGGATTTTTTATAAGATTATAGCAAAATCTTTTAATATTGATATATCAAAAAATCATGATTTAAATTATAGTATTTATAACAACTTCTCAAATGCTTCCTTACCTGAAAAATATAATATGCTAAATAATTTTTATACTAGTGCATTTTCTGAAGAAACAAAAAAAGATTTAGATAATGCAATTTTAAAATATAAAAAAGATTTTCCAGAATTAATATCTAAAATTAAAAATATAAATTCTAATACCAAAATAATTGTTTTAGAATATTATAATCCTTATCATAATGTTTTAAATAATACTAAATTTAATAAACTTTCTGAATATTATATTAATCAGATGAATTCATTTTTATATAATAATACTAATTTAGGATATGAAATAGCATACATAAAAGATGCATTTTATAAAAATAATTCCACAAATGTAAACTTTTCTATATTTGGTATTAATTTTGACCCTCATCCAAATAAAAAAGGTCATGAAATTATATATAGTTCTATTTTAGATATATTATGTAATAAATAATAATTTTTTATAAAAATAATAAACACATCAAAATGATGTGTTTATTATTTTATCTATATATTTTTGTTTTTATTATTAATTAAAATATCTTTTTAATAGTCCATCAAATCCTCTTCCATGTCTAGCTTCATCTTTAGCCATTTCATGAACAGTATCATGAACTGCATCATATCCTAATTCTTTTGCTCTTGCTGCAAGTTCTTTTTTTCCAGCACAAGCTCCACATTCAGCTTCTGCTCTTAGCATTAAGTTCTTCTTTGTATCTGAATGAACAACTTCTCCTAATAATTCAGCAAATTTTGCTGCATGTTCTGCTTCTTCAAAAGCATATCTTTTAAATGCTTCTGCTATTTCAGGATATCCATCTCTATCTGCTTGACGGCTCATAGCAATATACATTCCGACTTCTGTACATTCTCCCATAAAATTATCTTTTAATCCTTTTACAACTTCCTCGTCTAATCCTTTTGCTATACCAACAATATGCTCATCAACATATTCTTTATCTACTGTTTCTACTCTTTCTTCAAATTTATCACTACGAGCTCCACATTGAGGACATTTTTCTGGTATATCTTCACCAAAATGAACATATCCACAAACTTTACACACATATGCTTTCATGTTTTATACCTCCATTTAATATCTTATTTTTACATTAATATTATATAATTTTTTATAATAAAGTCAAGTTAAAATTTTACTTTTATTACTATACTATATCACAGTAAAATGTAATATTTCATGTTTAATTAATTACTTGATATTTTTTTAAATAATTGTAAATATATATTATAATAAATAAAAATTGATAGGTTAATTGTTAGAAATTTATTAACAATGTAAAAAATCCGTGATATAACGACATCAGTCTAAATTATATAATTTTCAAATGAAATAAAAAGAAAACTTATATTAAAAAAAGTATATAAAAAGCATTATTTTCAATAAAATATTGTCATCTGACTTAGATAAACTATATACAGTTATAGAAAAAGCTATTGAACATACAAAAAATATTAATATTTATGGATGTAGTATTTTTAGAAATATATCATTAAAAGAATTAGAAGATATAAACAATATACTATACAATAAATATAATTTAAAAATAGAAGTAGTTACTCAAGAAGATGAAGCACATTATACAGCGCTTGGTTGTTATAATGATATAAATTATAATAAAAATATCTGTGTATTCATTGGAGGCAGAGGCTCTATTGAACTTATATTTGTAAAAAATAAAAAAATACTAGATAAAAAATATTATTCTTTTGGTGTTGTAGATATAACAAATAAGTTTGATAGTTTAAAAGAAGATATACCAACAGTTACATTTGATGAAGTATATAATTATATTGATACTTTAATTGATGATATAAATATAGATGCAGATGTTTTAATATTAGCAGGTGGTGACCATTTATATTGGTATAACAATGCTGAATATGAATTATTAAGTAACAACTTATATTCAAGTGAAAATCAAAAATATATGATAACAAGAGACATGAGTGATGAATATGATAGAAATGCACTTGTTGCATCATTAAATAAGGTAAGACAAAATAGTGATAATCCAAAATGGTTTGAGGGTTCACGAGCAATGAAAATTATAACTAATTTAATATCTCATAAAATAAATGCTAAATATATTATTCCGACAAGAATAAATATGGAAGATGGATTAAAAAATAAATTAAATAACTAAATATTCGAAAAATTTAAAGTCTACGAACTTATTAATAAAAATGAACCCAAATTGTTAAACTTTTTTTGTCTAACAATTTGGGTTCACTTGTTATAATTCTATTTTTATTTAATTCATACTTGAATATTTTTGCATTGCTTGGTTTACTTTAGTTTGTTCTGCCATCTCCATTTTGTACCATCCTTTTTCTGCCATTAAATTATATATCTTATTTTGAATATTTAAAGATTCTTCTAATGCACATTGAAATGCTTCATGAACTTCTTTAGTTGATGATTCAATTGCACCATGAAGATATAAATCGCAAACTCCCTTAATTACCAATAACTCTTTTTCCATTAACTCTCTGTCTTCCATAATATTCTCCTTATAATAAATTTAAAAATTTGTTATACAATTCTTTATGCTTTTGCTCTAGTGTTGAAACATACTGAGAAAGACTTGCATCTTGTAATTGTTTTGATGTGTTACAACTACAATCTTTCATAAATTTTTCATGTCCTAAAGCATCTTCCACATATAAAAGTTCTTTACTTGTCATAATATCACCTCTTTAATTTTATTGTTTTCAAATTTTATTATTTTATACTCTATTTAATAAATAGTTATTTATATTGTTTTTTATCGAAATAATAATTTTTTTAGACCTTTTTCTAACAAATTGTTATTACATATATATTAATGCATATTTTTGTATATCAAAATAATAACTTTTTAGTAAATTTTCATATTTTTTTGCATATATTTAATAATAGAGATATTAGATTTTTTTATATAAAAGGGGATAATGTTATGAATAGTTTTTTTAATTTACCAAGTCTAAATGAAATAAACATTATAGATTTAGAAATATATAATAAAATTGATAGTGAATTATGCAAATTAGAAGATTTGTCTAGGCTTGAACAATATAAAAAACAAATTCACTCAAGAAGAGCTGGTATAACATTTTTCTTTAAGAATTTTGAATATAATAATTGTGTACTTAAATCCAAAAATAGATTTGGATTAAATAACTGTTTATCAAACAGTACTGATATTTACGAAAAAGAACTTGATAAAATTATACTTACTAAAATAGATTGTACACTTAATACAATGTATAACAATATTATAAAAAATAATAGTAAATGTAATAAAAGCAAACTTGACCAAATTGCTGATAGAAAACTTGGCCTTGAATCGCTTTTTAACAATTATTCTGAAAATATGGGATTTTTAAAAAGACATGAAAAAACTTCAGAAAATTTTTCCTATACTTCACAACAAATAATTTAAGTTAATATAAATAAAACAACAACTAGAAATTAGTTTTACTAATATTCTAGTTTTTTTATTTATAAATAATATTTTTAATTTATATTACTTTTTTTTGCTATATAAAAAGCCTTGTTTCTAGTTGACAAACATTTTCTTGTATGTTAAAATATGTAACTGTAATCCGCTTAATTAAGGTTCTTAAAGACTAATTAAATTTAGTTACCTAATATATAAGGGTTAGCGAGTATACAAAAAAAGGGAGGTGTACTTAAATGTACGCAATTATTGAAGCATGTGGAAAACAATACAAAGTTTCTGAAGGAGATGTTGTATTTTTTGAAAAATTAGATACTGCTGAAGGTAAAAAAATTACATTTAGTAATGTAGTATTAGTATCTAATGGTGATGAAATCCAAGTTGGAAGTCCTTATGTTAAAGGCGTTAAAGTTGAAGGTAAAGTAATTTCTCATGGAAAAGGTAAGAAAATACTTGTATTCAAATACAAAGCTAAAAAGAATTATAGAAGAACAAGAGGACATAGACAACCATATACAAAAGTTGAAATTACATCAATAAAAACTGCTACTGCTAAAAAAGAAGCTGCAGAAGCAAAAGCTGAATAATTTTAAATATTGTAAATAATAACGAAACATATAAAATATATGTGAAGGGAGTGAATTTAAGTGGCACATAAAAAAGGTCAAGGTAGTGTTAAAAACGGTAGAGATAGTGAGTCAAAGCGTCTAGGAGCAAAGAGAGCTGATGGACAATTTGTTTTAGCTGGAAATATATTAGTTAGACAAAGAGGAACAAAAATACATCCTGGCATTAATGTAGGAATTGGTAGTGATGATACATTATATGCTTTAGAAAGTGGAGTTGTTAAATTTGAAAGAAAAGGTAAAGATAAAAAACAAGTTAGTGTTTATCCAAAACCAGATCAAGAATAATAAAAAAATACCATTCATGAGTGAATGGTATTTTTTTGCTTCTATCATATTTTATAATCTTAATCTAAATTTGCTTACCATTATAATTTTACAATTTTTGTTGCTACTTTTTTTATAAAAGTTTCATCATGCTCTACAAAAATAATAGTAGGTTTATATTTTAATATAGCCTCTTCTATTTGTATTCTTGTTAAAACATCAATATAATTAAGTGGTTCATCCCAAATATAAATATTAGCTGATTCTGAAATACTTTTAGAAATTAAAACTTTTTTCTTCTGTCCTTCACTCATATTTTCTATATTTTTATCAAATTCTAATTTTGAAAATCCCATTTTTATAAGCATTGCTTTAAAAACACTCTCATCTATTTTATTATTTATCACATATTCTTTAATTGTACCTTTTAAATCATTTGTATTTTGCGATATATAAGATATCTTTAATTCATTATTTACTTTTAGCATTCCATTATATTTTATTTCATTTCCTATAATTAACTTTAATATACTTGATTTTCCACTTCCATTTTTACCAGCAATTGAAATTCTATCTCCATCTCTTACTTCAAATGATACTTTATTAAATATAACCTTATTATTATATTTTATTTGTAAGTCATTTAATATTATTAATGGATTTCTTTTATTTTCTATAGGTATCATTTTTAAATTATCATTTCTATCAATATTATTTAATAATTTAGATTTTTGCTCTATAGATTTTTCTATTCTTTTTTCTATTACTTTAGATTTTTTCATCATTTTGGCCGATTGATGACCTATATATCCTTTATCTACAAAACAATCAGAATTCGTATTATTATATTTTGATTTTTCAATTTTATCAGACCAGTTAGAAGTGTTTTTTGATGCTACTTCTAATCTTTTTATATCTTTTCTTAACTTCTCATCTTGCATAATTTCAAAATTATCTTGTTTGTCTTTATTTTCCTGCCATGAAGAAAAATTACCTTTTTGAATATCAATATTTGTATTATTAATAGATATAATATGATCTACAGTTTTGTCTAAAAATTCTCTATCATGAGATACTAAAATAAATCCTTTTTTCTTATCTAAATATTCTATTAAATTATTTTTTGTTTCATTATCTAGATGATTTGTAGGCTCATCAATTAATAAAAAATTATTTTCTTTTAAAAATAAACTTACAAGAAGTATTTTTACTTGTTCTCCTCCACTTAATAAGCTAAATTTTCTATATAATATTTCTGTATTTGATTTTAACAAGTTTAATTCCTTAATAATCTGCCAATCTTCTGCATTTGGAGCAATTTCATTTACAATATCTATTGAAAATCTCTCTTTATCTTTAATTTCAAATGGGAAATAATCAAATTTTACACACTTTGTTATTGTTCCTCTATATTCATACTCATTTAATAATAATTTTAATAGTGTAGTTTTTCCTTTACCATTTCTTCCTATTAATCCTAATTTCCAATTTGTATCAATATTAAAAGATACATTTTCAAAAATATTATTTAATTCGTTTTCATATCCAAAAGTTAAATTATTCACACTTATTGTAGACATTTCTTCTCCTATAAACTTTACTTACTTTTGCACAATATGCAAAAAAAGACAACTATTTTATATAATAGCTGCCCTTATTAATTATTTATTATTATCTTCTCATTCTTTTAGTATTAATTATATCCATTACTATTATAAGAATTATAGTTAATCCAACTGCAACAATTGATATTGGAAGCCATTTTTCTGGGCCTGCATCTGGTATATCTTTATCTGATGCTTTATTTTGATCAAAAATTTCATTTTCTGATATTGTATTATCACCTATTTTAATTTCGTTTGACTCTTTAATTTCATTTGCTTCTGTAATCTCATTTGATTCTTTAATTTCTCCTTCTGAGTCACTTTCTTCAGAAATATTAGAAAAGTCAGCATTAAGTTTAACTTTTAATGTATATGTTGCTGCTTTTTCATCACCTGTCATAGTATATGAAAAAATATCATTATCTACTGATGTAGATGAATTAGATATTGCATTTTCATAAAAATAAAGTGCTTTATTTGAATCTACTCCTTGTGCATCAGTTATTCCTAAGAAACATAATGGTAATAATACTAATGGTTTAGTTACCTCTATTAAAGCTTTGTCATCAGATAATCCTTCTGTTGAAGTATTTACTGTAAAATTTGCTTCTGCAGCAGTAATAGTATAAGCTGCTGTCATTTCATAACCTTGATATGTGTATCTAATTGTTGTATCATCTAATGAAACAGTTCCACCTTCTGCACTTCCATCTCCTCCTATTGTTATTGTTGAATTAGATACAGTTGCTGTTGCTTTT
Source organism: Clostridia bacterium (assembly GCA_022796725.1). Classification (GTDB taxonomy): domain Bacteria; phylum Bacillota; class Clostridia; order TANB77; family CAG-508; genus UMGS1994. The sequence goes on from JAAWJE010000012.1 coordinate 7,080, forward strand.
TTATTTCCACTTGCATAAGCATTCATATTTGTTTGTAATGTTTCTTTTGTTATTGTAGCAGCTAAAACTTTGCTAGATAAAATTAAAACCATTATTAATATTGTTAATATACAAATTTTAATATTATAATTTTTTTTCATTTTTTCCTCCTTATATATTATATTTTTATACAATCTTCATCTTCTGGAAAATTAATTTCCTTAATATGATTATGAATATAATCACTTCTATGAATTGCAAAAAAATTTGTATCTTTATTTTCTTTTTTAAGTTCTAATACTTCATTTAATCCTATGTGCATTCTTGTTGGAATTGTATTTGTAGAATCTATAAATATAGTATCACTATTTCTGCACATTGTCTTTAAATTATCACAAAGTATTGTATCTGTGGCATATCCTATTTTTTTATTTTCCTTACTTAAAATAAATCCAAGAATTGGTTTACATGCTCCATGTTCTAGTTCATAGGCTTTTATAGAAATACCTTCATCTATATATTCTTCTTCATTTTTTAATTCTATTAATTTTACATTAAAATCTCTTTCAAAATTATTATATTTATCTTTATTTCCATCTCCAAAAGCTAGTGTAAATAACTGGATTAATCTATTCTTTAATCCTATGCCACCTATTATTGGAAGAGTTCTTTTTAAATGCTCATTTCTTATATTTCTTCCTATTAAATAATTAGGTATATCAAAAAAATGGTCTGCATGAAAATGTGAAATTACTAAATAGTTTATATCTTTAGTATATATTTTTAAACTTTCAATTTTTTTAACAGTTCCACACCCAACATCAAATAATATATCATCTACTAATAGGCTTTGATTTCCTCTAGTAGTAGATCCCATTGTTCCTGTTCCAATAAAAGTAACTTTCATACTTTACCTATCCTTATCTTCTTTTTCTTCTTTGAATAGAATATGCAACATTTCTTATGATTTCTCCTGGCATAAATTTTGAAAGTAATGCTAGCATCTTCATTTTTGTTCCTGGTATTATAACAAGTTTTTCTTCAAACATTTTATTTACTGCATATTCAGCAACAAATTCGCTTGTGTATGGCTTTACTTTAAATTCTACTCCTGCCACATCATTAAAATTTGTATCAGTAGGTCCAGGACACAAAGCACACACAACAACTTCTGAATCATCTTTTTTGAGTTCTGTATTAATAGCTCTAGTTAAAGATAATACATATTTTTTAGATGCGTAATATTCAGCCATCAGTGGACCATCCATAAATCCAGCAATTGATGATACATTCATTATATAACCTAAATTTCTTTTTTTCATATCTTTTAAAAATAACTTTGTTAAAATCGTTAAAGCAGTTATATTTAAGTCAATAAGCTCTAAATCTTTTTCTAGTTCTGTTTCATCAAACTGTCCAAATACTCCAACACCTGCACAATTAATTAATATTTCAATTGGTTCATTTTTATATTTTTCATGTAATATCCATGGGTTTACTTTATTTGTTAAATCCATTTTCTCAATTTCAACTTTTGTTTTTACTTCATCTTGCACTTCTCTTAATTTTTTATCATCACGTGCAACTAAAATAAGCTCATATCCTAATTCACTTAAATATAATGCTATTTCTCTTCCTATTCCTGAGGAAGCTCCTGTTACTAATGCTTTCATTTGTCTTCTTTCCTCACTAACTCTAATATTTTTTCTTTATTTTCCATTATGGTATTATATCCTTTTTGTATGCAATAATCCATTTCCTGTATTTCTAGTAATTTTGCATCTTTTACCTCTATTTCGATAAAATAATCTGCAATTTCTTGTGCTTTTCTTACATCTTTTAAAGAAAAAATATCACAAGCCCTTAATATTGTTGCTAGAATGTTTGTATTGGATTCATACTCATCAAGTTTAAAACTTATACCTAATGTTTTATCTGCTCCCATATCTTTTAAAACTTGTATAGGTAAGTTATCTTTTGTGCCTCCATCCATAAAACTATAAGATTCATAGTTACATGGTGTAAATATTCCTGGAAAAGCCATACTGGCTCTTACAGCCTTTCCAATCGAAATATCTTCTATATATCCATTATTTACATTCTTCTTTTGTATCTCTACTGATGATAATATATATTCTTTAGTTGAAATAGCATCCACAGTTATAACTGCAAATGGCATTTTTATATCTTTTATATTAACAATCATTTTGTCTTCTGAAAGTTTATTAACTAAATTTTCTACTTTTTCCCCATTTATTATACCTGGTATATTTACTTTTTTAGTAACAAAAAAATTTCCTATAGCAGATATAATAGGTCTTTTATTAATAGTGGTTATACTTTTATAATATTCTTTTGTATATTTTATCATTTCATCTGGAGTAAGTCCCATTGCATAAAAAGCTGCCATTATACTTCCAGAACTTGTACCAGATAAATAATCTATATGCACTCCTAATTCTTCTAAAGCTTTTAAAGCACCTATATGTGCAACTCCTTTTAGTCCTCCTCCGCCAAGTGCTACACCTAAACTCATTTCTTTCCCCTTCAAATTAATCTTTACTTTTAGTATATACTAATTGTGTAGGATATACTAATTCTATATTTTCTCTTTCTAGCACACTTAATATATCACAATATATTTTATCTTTTGCTACAAGAAAATCATTATAATCTACAACATTTACATAAGCTCTTATAAATATTGTATTACAGTCTGACATTATATCCTCTAAATGAACCTGCACACTATCTTCTTTTACTATTTCATTTACTTTTAAAACTGTACCAATTTTACTTATACATCTATTTATTTGTTCTATACCTGAATTTAAACTTATTCTTAATTTAGTTTGAATCATTCTACTTTCTAGTTTATTCCAGTTAATAATATATTCAGTTGTAATTAGCGAATTTGGAATAGTTATTATAGAATTATTAGCTGCTCTTATCCTTGTACTTCTAAAAGTAATATCTACTACTGTTCCATTATAATCTCCTATTTCTATATAATCTCCTATTTCAAATGGTTTATCTGTTATAATTGAAAATCCACCAAGTAGACTTTTTACTAAATCTTGAGCAGCTAAGGCTATTGCAGCACTTCCAATTCCTAATCCAGCAGCTAGTCCATTAAGGTCAAAATCTAATTCATACATGATAACAAATATAGATATTATATATACTACAACTCTTAAAACTTTACTTAAAAATAAATTAAGTGCTTCATTTCCATTTGATTCATATTTTTCTTTACTTATAATTGTAAATATAAAACAATTTGGTGTTATCGAATCTGCTGTCCCTTTTGTAAATAATATAATCGTTATTATTTTCATAATCTTGTTTGCTAGTTTCTTTATACCCATAGTTGTACCTAAATGATATATACATATATAAAATCCTAGTATATAAAAAAAATACTTCATTGGTGTATAATATCCACTTTCAGTAGGTTTCTTTTTGCTTTTTGTTATCTTATGTAATATATTTATTATAAGTCTTGATATTATCGGACTTGCCAATTGAAATACTAAAATTATTATAATTATTCTTGCATATTTTATAAGATAATCTACATTTATAGTTTTAATTAATTCCATTATATTACCCATAAATTGTATTTCTCCATTCTTATTTTAACGAATGTATTATATTATAATTATAGTGAAAATACAATAACTTTTAGTATAAAATAAATTTAAAAAGCACATTAAAATAGAGCTTTAATGTGCTTTTTATTTATTTTTTATTTAATTTATCTTTCCTATAATATTCATTAATTAAATCATCTAATTGCAAACTAATACTATATATTTTATTATAGTCTTCTTTTCTTGCAATGCTGTCATCTAATTTTCTTCTTAAATTACAAATCTTTTCATTTAACTCTTTATCAACCATACACAATCTTGCCTTATTCCTCTCTTTAGTATAAAATACCACATTATATTTCTCTGGTCAATCTTATTTTACATATTTCGCCAACTTTCGTTCGACATTTTTCTTATTTATTTGTTATTATTGACAAAATCATACTATCTTCTTTAAAATCTTCCTTTAATATTTTTTCTACATATTCCTTATCTATATTCTTAGATTCTTCAATAAAATCAAAAGGATTAATTCCTTTAAAAAAGCTATCTACAAAGTTATTTCCTATACTTTCTACATCTTCAAACTCTCTTACATACATTCCATAGTTTTTCCTTTTAGATCTATTAAAATCAACATCATTAAATCCTGTATTCTTAAATTCCTCAAATTGTTTTTTCATTCTATCTACTACTTTTTCATATTCATAAGATTGTGATTGTATTAGTATATGTGAATAATCTCTTGCATATTCATACATAGATGAAAACTCTGAAAATATTAGTCCTTCATCATATAATTCATTATACAACTTTGAACCGCTTCCCAAAATAATATCTAAAATAATATCTACTGCAATATGCTTTCTTATTTGCTCTATACTATTATCTAGAATATTTATTGAATTAATCTTCTTACATTTTATTCCTAACATAAAAATAGGAATATTTACATCCATATTTTTCTTTATTAGCTTTTTATTAACTTCTTCTGGTTCTTCTTCAAATACCTTTTTAGCTATTTCTTTGCTATCTTCTTTTATAACTCTTTTTTCTATCTCTTTAAAAATTTCCTCTGCCTCAAAATTTCCAGATACAACAATTACCATATTAGATGATTTATAAAAATTATTATAGCATTTGTATAAAATTTCTTTATTAATTTTACTAACTGTTTGTACTGTTCCTGCTGGGTCTATTTTTACTTTATTTTTTACATATAATGCTTCTAAAGCATTCAAATATACCTTCCATTCTGGCTGGTCGTCATACATTCCTATTTCTTGATTAATAATTCCCTTTTCTTTTTCTACATTTTCATCAGTAAAATATGGAGATTGTACATAATTCATAAATTCATCTAAAGCTTCATAAAAATTATTTGTACACTCATATAAATATGCTGTATGATTATTTGTAGTATAAGCATTTGCATTTACACCTAATGAAGATAAAACATCTAAACTATTTCTGCCGTTTTCTTGTTCAAATAGCTTATGTTCTAAAAAATGCGCCACTCCATCTGGTACTATTGTTTCATTCTCTTCTCCTGGTACAATAAATCTATCATCCATTGAACCATAATTTGTAGCAAATATTATATATTTTTTTGAAGTATTTTTTTTTGGAATACACATCATAGTAAGACCATTTTTTAATTTTTTAATATATACTTTTTCTTTTATTAAATCATTTTCAATTACTTGCATATTCCCTCCTAATTATTATTTCTTAAGAAATAGATTGTATTTATATTAACTCTTTTTGCGATTTCTATGATATCTTCTCTTGTTATATTTTTAATTTTTTCATAATATTCCTCTATTGTAACCTTATTTAATGATACCTCTTCTCCATAAAAAAATATTATAGCTGTATTTTGTTCTTCTTTTATTGCATCTATACCAGAATAAATATATCTCTTAGCATTTTCTAAATCTTCATCTTCAAATTTTCCATTTCTCATATTATCTAACTCATTATTTATTACTTCTAATGCTTTATTATAATTTTCTATTTCTATTCCTGCTCTTATAAATATATTACTTTTTTGCACAACATAGTTAGATTTACATGTATATGCCAGACTTGCTTTTTCTCTTACATTTTTAAATAATTTAGAATTTGCTCCATCTCCTAAAATTGTATTATAAATTAATATTTTAAATCTATCATCTGATTTCACTTTTTCTAATACATCTAGTCCTATAACAAGTTTTCCTTGAGTGACATCCATTTTTTCTACTATATTCTCTACTTTTTCTTTTCTGTTTTTCTCATACTTTTCAATATCTACTAGGTATTTAGAAATATCCCTTTCATTTAAGTTATTTATATACTTATTATTTAATACTAAATTTTTTACATATTCCTCATTTATGTTTCCTGCTATAAATATATCTATTTTTCCATCTTTAATAATATCTTTATATCTATTATATAAACTTTTTTCATTAATCTTTTCTATATCTTCTAAATATCCATTTTTATTTATTCCAAATTCAGTATCATTATACATAATACTTATAATTCTTTCATAAGCATAAGAATCTTTATCGTCTTTTTGACTTTCTATAACGATTCTTCTTCTTTCCTTTTCTATATTTACATATTCTCTGTTAAATCCTTCATCTGTTATATAAGGATTAAATGCAATATCAATTAATGTATCTACACTATTTTTTAAATTTTCTTCTCCATTTGGAAGAAATTCATCATCTATACTCTCTATATATAACTTTATTACTAGATTCTTTCCTGTCTTATCTACTCCAGCCTCAAGAGTAGCACCATACATTTCATCTAGTTTATTTGAAATTTCTATTTGTCTCTTATAAGTATTTGAACCACTTTTTAATATTTCAGGAATAATAACATCTTCAGTAATAGTAGTTCTATCTAATGGAATTGTTATAAATAGAACAGACAAATTAGTTTTAAATAAATCAGTTTTTACTAAATGTAATTTAATTCCTTGTTTTATATCTATACATTTATCTTTCAACTCTCTTCTCTCTTTCCCAAATAAGTTAAATTTATTATTTGCAAGATTTTTTTATTTATACACATATAATATAGACCAATTTCTTGGTCTATATATAATCTTTTATGATAAAAATTTTTTTACAATTTCATTAATTGTTTTTCCATCTGAAGAAGCACCAATTTTCTCTTTAGCTGCTTTCATAACTTTACCCATATCCTTTATATCTTTTGCTTGTGTTTCTTCTATAATATCCTTAACAATTTTTTCTACTTCTTCTATAGATAATTGTTTTGGAAGATATACTTTTAAATATTCTATTTCTTCTTTTATTTGATTTACTAAATCTGCTCTACCACCTTTTTCGTAGTCAGATATTGAATCATTTCTTTTTTTGACTTCTTTAGCTATTACATCAATTATCTTTGAATCATCTAATTCTATTTGTTTATCTTTTTCTATTTGCAAAATGGCTGCTCTTACCATTTGAATAGTATTTTTCTTTAATTCATTTTTTTCTTTCATAGCAGATTTTAAATCATTCATTAAATTTTCTTTAAGCATTATTATTTCCTCCATAAATATTTTTAGTTATTATATCATAAAAATATTTAAAAGTAATCATAATTTTTAATTATTTTAAAGCGCAAAAGACCCCAGAAGGGCGTCCTACTGGGGCTTTTGCATTTTGCAAAGATATCAAAAATTTGTTGCTTCTTTCAACATCTCAATAATCTCTGCTATATCGTTGCGTACTTGCCATAACTGATTAATTTCCATATTCTCTAAAACCCATCCTGCCTTAATAATGTATTCATCTTTTTCTGACAAATATATAAGTTTTAAACCTGTATTAGTGTCTTTATAATTCCAGCTATAACCTGTTGCATTCCAATATAAACTATATACTTCTTTTTCCTTTGTAGCAATACATTTTAAAGGCTTATTATATTCTGTCTCAAGTCTTGTAATCTTGAATCTCTCAGTTTCACTTACCTTTATGCAACTTATAATAAACTTTGGAATATTCATCATATTAACAGTTCCAAGAAGATTGCCAATTTCTTTATAAATTTTATTAGCACCATCTCCTCTATCATAGTTTTCTACATATTCTTCAAGTATTTTCTGAACTTTTTCTCTTATTCGTTCTTTCTCTGGCTTCTCTAATGTAATTTCAATTTCTCTATGGTTGTAACTTATTCCATATCTAAACTGATTATAAACATCATACATCATTTCAACTCTTCTGCCATCGATCTCCGAAATACTTCCTGTATATTGAACTTCTGGTGCAACGCCTAATTTATAACATTTAGTATTGCTCCCTCTCATTATCCTAATATGTAAAATAAACTCCTTTGTTAATGTACTATATCCATAATATTGGTGCAATATTACCTGTTCTTCAGTTACATCTGAATGAATTGATAACATAGATGTGTATGATCCAACTTTAGAAATAACTACTGGTAATTCAAGTTTTACTTCATTATTTAAAAAATAAGCAAAATCTCGAATATTCCAATCTGCATCTTTTAGCCAGCCTTTCACCTCTTTTCTCAGTTTTCGACTTTCAAACCTGATACTCTTCCGCAACATTTTGTTGTTCCTCCTTAATGTTTCCATTCTGAATGTTTAAGTTATTAAAGTTACTTTGTTCCTTTTTAGAAACTTAGCACTATTATATCATATATATAAAATAAAAGAAACGTATTATTACGTTTCCTCTATTAAAAATTATTATTCACTAATTAAAATTTTCTTTTTCTTGCAGCCTCTGATTTTTTCTTTCTCTTAACACTAGGCTTTTCATAATGTTCTCTCTTTCTTACTTCTTGTAATACTCCATTTCTAGCACATTGTCTTTTAAATCTTTTAAGAGCATCTTCTATATTACCATTATTAACCTTAATCTCTGACATTTCATTTTTCCCTCCTTCCAAAGCTCGAAAACATTTGTGGGATTTTCTTTTATGTATAACCTCTATTGTTTTTACCTCTATCCGATGTTATTTATTATACATTAATACTCATTTAGTTGTCAATAGAGTATTTTGATAAAAATATCGTTTTTAATAGAAAAAATGTATTATCCTCTAGTATTTTGTTAATCTATCTATTTGAACTACCTTATTTTCTTTAAGTGATTCTTTTACATCTATTATTCTTTGATTTGTAGAACCCCTGAATTTCAATTTTAAGTTCTTTTTATCTTTTTCAAATTTTCCATCTACTACTACATCTAAATAATTTAATAATTCTTTTGTAGTTTCATTATTTCTTGCCATATTCTTAACTACATCTTTTTCAAAATCAAATCCTGTATAGCACCAAATGTTTTTACTTGGGAACTTTTCTTTTACCTTCTTTACAAGTGGTAATAGTCCCTCTTGGTTAGCATATTCAAGTGGCTCTCCTCCAAGAAGAGATAATCCAGATATATGTTCATGGTCTAAATAATTTATTACTTCATTTATATTTTTTTCTGTAAATTTATTTCCATAATTAAAATCCCATGCACATTTATTAAAACATCCTTCACAATGATGATTACATCCACTTACAAATACAGATACTCTTATTCCTTCACCATTTGCAACATCAACTTTTTTAATATCAGCATAATTCATAATCTAATCATCTCCTTTGATACTTTAAATTAAATACTAGGAATTAATTAAAAAACCCCTAGTATTTAATTTTTAAATATCTTTTGTTTCTATTAATACTTCTCTTATGTGTATAAACATTTTATCTTAATTTATGTATTATAAATGTAATACCCTTGACTTTATTTCTTTAGTTTTACCATTATTCCAAAAGTTTTCTCCTAAATATCCACATGTACGTCTTACAACATTCATTTTAGCATGGTCTTTATTACCACATTGTGGACATTCCCATTCATTATTATCATTTATCTTTATTTCTCCATCATATCCGCAAACTTGGCAATAATCTGATTTTGTATTAAATTCTGCATACTGAATATTATCATATATAAATTTAACTACTTCTTCTAATGCTTGTGGATTATTTTGCATATTAGGTATTTCTACATAAGATATTGCTCCACCTTTAGATAATCTTTGGAATTCACTTTCAAATTTTAGCTTTTCAAAAGCATCTATTTTTTCTCTAACATCCACATGGTAAGAATTTGTATAATATCCTTTATCTGTAACGTCTTTAATTATTCCATATTTTTCTTTATCAATTCTTGCAAACTTATAGCATAAACTTTCTGCTGGAGTTCCATATAAAGCAAATCCAATATTAGTTTCTTTTCTCCATTTAATAACAGTATCTTCAAGATGTTTCATTACTCTTATTGCAAAATCATGTCCTTTTTGAGTTGTATGTGATTCACCTGTCATTAATTTTGTAAGTTCATATATTCCTATATATCCTAAAGATATACTTGAATATCCACCATATAATAACTTATCTATTTTCTCTCCTTTTTCTAATCTTGAAATAGCTCCATATCTCCAGTGAATTGGACTTACATCAGCACTTGTTCCAAGTAGTGCATTATGTCTGCACATTAAAGCTTCTTTACAGATTTCTAATCTTTCATCAAATAACTTCCAGAATTTTTCCTCATTGCCATCTGCAACTATTCCTATTTGAGGCAAGTTTATACTTACTACACCTTGATTAAATCTTCCTTCGAATTTATAATTTCCATTCTCATCTTTCCAAGGTGCTAGAAAACTTCTACATCCCATTGGACTAAATACATTTCCTTCATAGTTTTCTTTCATTTTTTTAGCAGAAATATAATCAGGATACATTCTTTTTGAAGAGCATTTAACTGCAAGTTTTGTTAAATAGTCATATTTTCCGCCTTTTAAGCAATTGCATTCATCTAAAACATAAACAAGTTTTGGAAATGCTGGTGTTACATATACACCCTTTTCATTCTTTATGCCTTCATATCTTTGCTTTAATACTTCTTCTATAATCATTGCATTTTCTTCTATGTATTCATCATCTTCTTCTAAATGTAGGAATAATGTTACAAAAGGAGATTGTCCATTTGTAGTCATTAATGTATTTATTTGATATTGGATAGTTTGAACTCCTGCACTTAATTCTGCTCTAACTCTATCTTCAACTATTCCATCTATAACATCTTCTTTTAATTTATCTTTATATTTTTCTGTTATTTCTTTTTTAAATTTTTTTCTACTTATATCTAAATATTTTCCTAGATGTTTTAGGTCTACAGATTGTCCACCATATTGATTACTTGCAACTGCTGCAATTATTTGTGTTGTTACTGTACATGCTACTTGAAAACTTTTTGGGTTTTCTATTAATTTGCCATTCATTACTGTTCCATTATCAAGCATATCTCCTATATTTATTAGACAACAGTTAAATATTGGTTGAACAAAATAATCTGCATCATGAAAGTGTAATATTCCATCTTCATTAGCTTTTGTTATTTTTTCAGGTAGTAACATTCTTCTTGTTAAATCTCTTGAAACTTCTCCTGCTATATAATCTCTTTGTGTTGATGCAATTACTGTATTCTTATTAGAGTTTTCCTCTGCAAGTTCTTTATTTTCATTTCTAATTAAACCTAGTATAGATTCATCAGTAGTATTTGATTTTCTTATTAAAGCTCTTGTATATCTATATACAATATATTTTTTAGCAAGTTCATATTTCTCACATTCCATTAATTTTTCTTCAATTATATCTTGAATATCTTCAACTAACATCCTTCTTTTATTTTGTGCTATTATATATTCAATTATTGAATCTATATCTTCTTTAGTAGCTCTTTCTTTTTTTCTAACCTCAGTATTTGCTTTTTGAATAGCTGTAACTATTTTTGATTTATCAAAATCAACTGCTCGTCCATCTCTTTTTAAAACTTGCATATCTCTTCCTCCTAATTTATGTTTTTCTCTTTCAATGATTGTATTCTATCATCAAAAAAAGTAATGTCAACGTTGATAACTTATGTTTACTTTCTCTTGTAATCGTTGGTGTATCTGTCTCTCACAATTGATGTTTTTTTATGTTCTTCTTATTATTTCATTATTAAACAAGTTAGCTCTAAGGTTTTATGCGTTTTTCAAAAAATTTTATTACAATTTGATAACATTTTTAAAAATGATTTTTTAATTTTTTCCATTTTTTCATTTTACTAATTACAAACATTTTTTCTTGTTTTTTCTATATATATTGCTTTACATCTTGTTTAGTCTATTTATTTATATATTTTCATACTTTTAAATTAAAACACAAAAATACGTTTTTAGAAAAAATCTTTTTTTCTAAAAACGTATTTGATTTATTAATAATATTATTATATTTGGTATATAAGAAAAATGCAAGTATATTTTAATATTTTATATCATTTTTTCGCAAAATAAAAAACATTTCATAAATGAAATGCTTTTTACTTTTATATTAATTAGCTATTAAAAATTTCATCAAATTCTTCACCATCAATTTTTTCTTTTTCTAATAATACATTTGCAACAGCTGTTAGTTTATCCATTTGCATTGTTAATATTTGTTCTGCTGTCTTATATGCTTTATCAATTATATTTCTTACTTCATCATCTATATCAGATGATGTTGCTTCACTATAATTTCTACCTTGTGCAATATCTCTTCCTAAGAATACTTCTTCTTGTCCTGAACCAAATGTAATAGTTCCTAATTTATCGCTCATACCATATTTCATAACCATACTTCTTGATATATCTGATGCTCTTTCTATATCATTACTAGCACCTGTTGATATATCCCCAAGTACTAATTGTTCTGCTACTCTACCTCCAAGTAAAGAAACGATTCTCTCCTCCATTTCTGTTTTTGACATAAATGATTTATCTTCTGATGGTCTATACATTGTATATCCACCTGCCATACCTCTTGGAACTATTGAAATTTGATGTACTTGGTCTTGAGTTGGTAAAAACTTACTTACAACAGCATGACCTGCTTCATGGAATGCTACTAATTTCTTTTCTTTATCACTAATTACTCTAGTTTTCTTTTCAGGACCCATAGTAACTTTTACCATAGCATCCTCTATATCTTTCATTGTAATTTCCTTTTGATCTTTTCTGGCAGCAAGTAAGGCTGCTTCATTTAAAATATTCTCTAAATCAGCTCCTGCAAATCCAGATGTATTTTTAGCTATTGTATCTAAATTAACATCATCAGCTAATTTTTTCTTTCTTGCGTGTACTTCTAATATTTGCTCTCTTGCTTTTACATCAGGTGCTCCTACTACTATTTGTCTATCAAATCTTCCTGCTCTAAGTAATGCTTTATCTAATACATCAGGTCTATTTGTAGCAGCTAATACAATAACACCTTCATTTGCAGCAAAACCATCCATCTCAACTAACAATTGATTTAAAGTTTGTTCTCTTTCATCATGTCCTCCACCAAGTCCTGCACCTCTTTGACGTCCTACTGCATCTATTTCATCTATAAATATAATACAAGGAGCATTTTTCTTTGCTTGTTCAAATAAATCTCTTACTCTTGATGCACCAACACCAACAAACATTTCAACAAAATCAGAACCACTTATTATAAAAAATGGAACTCCTGCTTCTCCAGCAACTGCTTTTGCAAGTAATGTTTTACCAGTACCTGGTTGACCAACTAATAAAACACCTTTTGGAATTCTAGCACCCATATCTGTATATTTCTTTGGATTCTTTAAAAATTCTACTATCTCTTCTAATTCTTCTTTTTCTTCGTCTACACCTGCTACATCTGCAAAAGTAACTTTATTCTTATCTGCTGGTGTCATCATTCTAGCTTTACTCTTTCCAAAAGACATAGTTTTATTTCCATTTTGTGAACCTGGATTCATAAATAACATCCATGCAAAGAATATAAATACTATTAATAATATTGTTGGTCCAAATGTTTCTATAACTTCAACAAATTGAGACTTTTCTGTTTGTGCTAGTTCAAACTTTCCTTCTGTAATTTTATCAGATACTCTTTCCATAAAATTATCTAAACTAGGGATTGCAACACTTTTTTCTCCAGCATTGTCTCCACCTTTTACTTTAACATCCGCTGTTTTTCCATCATCCGCCACAACAACTTTTTCTACATTATCTTTATCAATTTCTTCTAATAATTTAGAATAGCTTAATTGTTTATTTACTGAATTACTTATAGCTGAAAGAACTAATAAGAATACACATAATAATATAAGCCATAATGCTATTTTTTTAATTCCACTTTTCAAATCTTAAATCCTCCTTTATGTTGTTCAATAAATCACATTTATAGAACTTCTTCTTTTTATTGATAAAATATAGCATATCATTTTTTCTATTTCAATAGTTTTCTTTAAAAGAAATATGCTTGTAACAAAGTGCTTTCTAGTATGCTACGGAAACTACACTTTGCTTTTTATTACTTTTTTGTTTCTTTTAATTTCTTATTTTATAGTATATATCTCTTATTATCTTATTTATTTTTTCTATTTTTGCTTATTTCCCTATACTTTTTTATAAAACTATCAATAATATTTTATTACTCAGCCTTTATTATTTCATACGGATATCTATATTTAAAAATATACTAATCTTTTTCAAAATATAGTTGTTTACTTTTTAATGATATCTTTAATCCTTTATATGGTATTAAATATTTATTTCCTATATTATTATTACATAATTCCACTATATTATCTACATTAATTTTTTCTAATCCTTTTGTTGTTCCCATTAACTTATTTGTTATATAAAAAACTAGTTTCTTTTTAATTAATAATTCTTTACTATTAAATATTCTTCTATTCAATTTTATATAATTCAATTTTTCTTCTATCAAGATTTCTTGATATATATTACTTATAATATTATTAATATAGTCTTCCTCTTCTTTTACTATATCTGATAGTCTATCAATTGTATTTATAATATTAGGATTAAGTTTTTCTTTAATATATGGAATTATAATGTTTCTTATTTTATTTCTATTATATATATTTTCATTATTTGATTCATCAATTCTTGGATTTAAGTTATTTATATTACAATATTTTTCAATCTTTGCTCTTTCTGATTTAATTAATGGTCTTATGTATTTTCCGTTTTTAGGCTCTATTCCTATAAGTCCTGCTGTGCCTGAACCTCTAACTATATTTAATATTACTGTTTCTGCACTATCATTTTTATTATGAGCTATAGCAATTTTATTAGAATTTGTTTTACTTAAAATCTCATCAAAAAATTCATAACGCACTTTTCTTCCTTCTTCTTCTGTTCCTATTTTATCCTCATTTGCCTTTTTTAAAACATCTACTTTTTTTATAAAACAAAGAATATTATTTCTTTTGCAAAATTCTTTCACAAACTCTTCATCTAATTTTGCATTTTCTCTTATTAAATGATTTACATGTGCTACATACAAACTTAAATTATATTCTTTCCTTAAACTTATAAAAATATGTAGCATTGCTATTGAATCTGGTCCTCCTGAGACTGCTAATACGATTTTATCATTTTTAGATATTAAATTATATTTTTTTATAGTATCTAATACTTCTTCATATAACATATTTTATTTTATTCCTATTCTCTATATTTTTCTAAACTAGCAAATTTCGTATAATTTCCCATCCATGCAAGTTCTACTGTACCTGTTGAACCTCCTCTATGTTTAGCAAGTATTACTTCAGCAACATTTTTCTTTTCGCTATTTTCATTATAATAATCATCTCTATATAAAAACATAACTATATCAGCATCTTGTTCAATAGCTCCAGATTCTCTTAAGTCTGAAAGCATTGGTCTATGGTCATTTTGTCTTTGTTCTGCAGCTCTTGATAACTGTGAAAGTGCAATTACTGGAACATCTATTTCTTTAGCAAGAATTTTTAATGAACGACTAATTTCTGATATTTCTTGCTCACGACTACTATTTCTTTTTCCGCTTCCTTGAACTAATTGTAGATAATCTATTACTATTAATCCAATATTTTTCTCTATTTTCATTTTTCTACATTTTGCTCTTATCTCAGTTATTGATATTCCTGGTGTATCATCTATATATATTGGAGCTTCAGCTAATTTTCCAGATGCATTAGCAAGTTTTATCCAATCCTCGTCTTCTATCTTTCCAGTTCTAACTTTATTGCTATCTACCATTGCTTCGCTACAAATAATTCTATTTGCAACCTGCTCTTTAGACATCTCCAAATTAAAAATCACAACTGGTATATTGCTTTGCACTGCTACATTTGTAGCTATATTAATTGCAAAAGCCGATTTTCCCATAGCAGGACGTGCAGCAAGTATAATTAAATCAGAATTATGAAGTCCTGATGTTTTATAATCTAAATCTGTAAATCCTGTTGATATTCCTGATAAAGTACCTTTTTGATTATATAACTTTTCAAGTTCTGCAAATGTTCCTACTAATACATCTTTTATAGAATCATATCCATTTTGATTTTTTCTTTGCATTACATCAAAAATTTTTTTCTCAGCAGCTCCCATTATTGTATCTATTTCCTCTGTTTCATCATATCCAACAGAAATAATATCATTAGCAGTTTTTATTAGATTTCTAAGCATTGATTTTTCTTCAACTATTTTTATATATTTATCAACATTTGTAGTTGTAGGAACTTTTTCAGGTAACATAGCTAGATATTCCAATCCACCAATTTTATCAAATTTCCCACTTGAAACTAGCTCTGATTTTACAGTAATAATATCTATTGGTTCAGATTTACTATATAAATTCATCATTGCCTCAAAAACTGCTTTATTATCATCTCTATAAAAATCATCAATTTTTAAAATTTCCATTGCTGCCATTACAGCATCTTTATCAGTAAGCATACTTCCAAGTATAGCTTGTTCAGCTTCTATATCATGTGGTGGCACTCTTCCTAATTCCATATTTTGTTCCTCTTTCTTTTTAAAGATTTATATTATTAAAGGTAGACTCTCCTTGTCTACCTGATTCATTTATTTCTTCTTTTGTTTTAATTATGATACAACATTTAGTTTAAGTTTTGCTATAACACCTTCATATAACTTTATTTCAACAGTAAAGTTTCCTAAATTTTTTATAGTTTCATTTAATAATATTTTTTTCTTATCAACTTCTATTTTATATTCACTTTTTAATGATTCAGCTATTTCTTTAGAAGTAACTCCTCCAAATATCTTTCCATTTTCTCCAGCCTTTACTATCATCTTCATAGTTATTTTCTCTAATTTACTTGCCAAATCCTGAGCATACTTTTTTTCAGTTTCCTTTTTAAAAGCTACTGATTCATTTTTTGATTTCAATTTTGACATATTTTCATTATTAGCCTCAACAGCTAATTTTCTAGGAAATAAATAATTTCTTGCATAACCATCACTTGCATTTATAACTTCATCTTTCTTGCCTACTCCTTTAATATCTGCTTTTAAAATAACCTTCATATTATATTTCCTCCTTAAAATTTTATTCAGCTATTTCTGAAAAATATTCATTAATTCTATTTATAAGCTCTTGTTTAGCTTCATCTAACGTTATCCCTTCAAGTTGTGCTCCTGCTAAAGTTATATGTCCTCCTCCACCTAGTTTTTCTAAAATTACTTGAACATTTATATTTCCAATACTTCTACCGCTTATACATATTTTATCTCCAGTATTGCCAATTACAAATGATGCAGTTATATCGCTTATAGTTAATAATTCATCTGCAGCCTTTGCACATATAATACTTGCATTCTTATCTTCTTTATCATAAATTGATATGCCAATTGAATCTTCTATGATTTCAGTATTTTTTACAACCTCTGCAATTACATTATAGCTTTCTAAATCACTTTGGAACCATTTTTTTACTTTTATTATATCTACTCCAAATTTTCTTAAATATGCTGCTGCTTCAAAAGTTCTAACACCTGTTTTAAAAGTAAAGTTTTTTGTATCTACCATTATTCCACCATATAAAGCTTCTACTTCTATACTAGATAATTCTACCTGAACGTCTATATACTGTATAATTTCAGTTATAAGCTCTGCTGCTGAAGAAGCATAAACTTCATGAAATGTTAATGCCGCATTTTCTATAAAATCTGTACCTTTTCTATGATGATCTATTACAACTATTTTCTCTGTCTTATCTAATAATTCTGGCATTTGTATTAAAGATTTTTTATGAGTATCCACTATTATTAATAATGTATTTTCTGTTATTTCTGAAATAGCTTCTTTTTCATCTTCTATTATTACATTATTATACTCTTCTTCTTGTTTTAATGTATCTACAAATTTCCCAAGAGATGCACCAAATACATCACTTATTACATAAGATTCTTTTCCTATTGTTTTAGCTAATCTATATAATCCTAAACTTGATCCTAAAGAATCAATGTCACCATTTTTGTGTCCCATTATCATTACTTTATCAGAATCTCTTATTAAGTCTTCTAATGTATGTGCTACTATTCTAGCTTTTACTTTAGTACGTCTTTCAACTTCTAAAGTAGTTCCACCATAAAACTTATATTTTCCATCTTTTCTTACAATTGCTTGATCTCCTCCACGACCTAAAACTATATCAAGTCCAGACATAGCTGATTTATATCTTTCATAGTAAGTCTGTCCTTCATTTGAAATTGATATACTTAATGTTATGGCAGTATTTGTATCTATTTCTTTAACTAAATCTAATAGTTGTATTTTATTTTTTTCAATATCTGCTAGATACTTTTGTTCAAACATATATATAAACATATCTCTATCTGATTTTACAATAACTCCACCTGTAGACGAAGCCCAATCATATATAACTTTTTCAACATTTGCTATTACTTGTAATTTTTCTTCTGGTAATAGTCTTTGTGTAATTTCATCATAATTATCAATTACTGCTATTCCCATGCAATTTTTTTCGCCTATATATTTATCAAACAATTCATTATATTTAGTATCATCTATAAAATATAGTGTAAGCACATATTCTTTTCTTTTTCTTTTATCTCTTTTTTTACTTACTGAATATTCGCAGAATATCTTATATATCTTGTTTTCTATTGTTATTTGTTTTGTAATTTCTTTTTTATCTTTATTTTCTATTTCAAGTTTTATTTCTTTTATTATACTTTCTAAATAAGTATTTATATCTATATCTTGGTCTAAATTAGAAAATTCCCTTACAAATCTAGGACTTTTAAAAATTACATTTCCATCTGTTTCTATAACAATTAATGGTATTGGCGATTTATTAAGATAGTTTCTAACAGCAAAGTTCATTCCTATTGCTACTTCTTCTATATGAGATTCTATTTCTGACTTCTTTCTTGAATCTACTAACATTGTATATACTATTATTAAAATATAAAATATAATAGCTGGTAATATAAACTTTCTTTCATAAGTACAAAGTTTTATAAGTAGTAATGCTATTAGTACTAAATATAATTTAGATTTAGAAACTAATCTATTTACTAACCTGTTATCATTATTCATAATTTTATTTCCCCTAACATACTAATTTTACAGCTTTTTTGCTGTTTTGTCAAATTAGATTTTAGTTTAAATTGGGTTATTTATATAATAAAAAATTCTATAGTATAAAGCTATAGAATTTTTTATCATTTATTTTATTTCATTTCTTGCATTTCTTTCATTTCTTTTCTTTCTTCAATACGTGCTTCAATTTCAAGTATCTCTTCCTCATCCTCATCTATTTCTGTATTAATTCTTATATTTTTTAATTTCTTCATACCTGTACCTGCTGGAATTAACTTACCAATTATAACATTTTCTTTTAATCCCATTAATGAGTCTACTTTTCCTTTTATAGCAGCTTCTGTTAAAATCTTTGTAGTTTCTTGGAATGAAGCAGCTGATAAGAAACTTTCTGTTGCAAGAGATGCTTTTGTAATTCCTAAAAGAACTCTCTTTCCTTTTGCTGGAGTCTTTCCTTCAGCAATTGCTTTTTCATTTGCTTCTTCAAAATCATACATATCTACTAATGATGCTGTAAATAATCCAGTATCTCCAGAATCTTCTATTCTCACTTTCTTAAGCATTTGTCTTGCTATAACTTCAATGTGTTTATCATTAATGTCAACACCTTGGTTTCTATAAACTTTTTGAACTTCAGAAATTATATAATTATAAACTCCTTCTGGTCCTTTTATAGTTAATAAGTCATTTGGATTAATACTTCCTTCTGTAATTTGATCTGCCGCATGTATTTCATCTCCATCTTTAACACGAAGTTTTGAACCAAAGCTTATTACATAAGTTTTAGCGTCATCTTTTCCTGTTACTATAACCTCTTTTCTCTTCTTCTCATTATTTATACTTACAACACCATCAATTTCAGATATAATAGCTAATCCTTTAGGATTTCTAGCTTCAAATAACTCTTCAACTCTAGGAAGACCTTGTGTAATATCTCCTCCTGCAACACCACCTGTATGGAAAGTTCTCATTGTAAGCTGAGTACCTGGCTCACCAATTGATTGTGCTGCAATAATACCAACAGTTTCTCCTATATTAACTCTTTGTCTTGTAGCTAATCCCATACCATAGCATTTACTACAAACACCGTGTTTTGCCCTGCATCCAAGTATTGAACGTACTCTAACAGTTGTAATTCCTCTATCAACTATTTTCTTAGCTATTTTATCTGTAATCATTGTTTCATTATCTACAAGAAGTTCTTTTCCATCCTCTGTATATAAATCATCAACAACATATCTTCCAACTAATCTCTCTTCTAATGGCTCTAATATCTGATTTCCATCTTTAATATCAGAAACATCTATTCCATCATGTGTTCCACAATCATCAATTCTAATAATTATATCTTGAGAAACATCAACAAGTCTTCTTGTTAAATATCCTGAATCGGCAGTTCTTAACGCTGTATCTGTTAATCCCTTTCTAGCACCATGTGAAGAAATAAAGTATTCAAGTGCATCTAATCCTTCACGGAAACAAGATTTTACTGGGATTTCAACAGCTTTACCAGAAGTATTAGCCATAAGTCCACGCATACCTGCAATCTGTCTTAACTGGTTCATATTTCCTCTGGCTCCAGATTGTGCCATCATATAAATTGGATTTAATTCATCAAAATTATCTTTCATTGCTTCTGTTACATCATTTGTTGCCTTCTCCCATACTTTAATAACAGCATCATATCTTTCACTTTCTGTTATTAAACCACGTTTAAATTGTTTTAATATATTTTCAACATCTAATTCAGCTTGTTCCAATATTACTCTTTTAGCTTCTGGTACAGCAACATCTGCAACAGACACTGTAATAGCACCTTTTGTTGAATACTTATATCCAATAGCTTTAATATAATCTAAAACTTCTGCTGTCTCAGATAATCCATGTACATTTATACATTTTGCAACAATTTTTCCTAAATTTTTCTTAATTACTGGGAAATCAATTTCTAAGTCAAATTCCTTTTCTGGATCACTTCTATCAACAAATCCTAAGTCCTGTGGAATTCCTTCATTATAAATTAATCTACCAACTGTTGCATCTATTGTCTTAGTTTTCACTTCTCCGTTTACTTCTTTAGACATTCTTACTCTAACTTTTGCATGTAATCCAACATCATTATTAGCATATGCCATCAATGCTTCGTCTTTACTAGAGAAATACATTCCTTCACCTTTTTCTCCATCTATTTGCATTGTTAGATAATATGCTCCAAGTATCATATCTTGTGTAGGTACTGTAACTGGCTTACCATCTTGTGGTTTTAAAAGATTATTTACTGATAACATTAAGTATCTAGCTTCTGCTTGGGCTTCTGGTGTTAATGGTACGTGAACTGCCATCTGGTCACCATCAAAGTCAGCATTGAAAGCTGTACATACTAATGGATGAAGTTTTATTGCTCTACCTTCAACAAGTATTGGTTCAAATGCTTGAATACCTAATCTATGTAGTGTAGGAGCACGGTTAAGCATTACTGGGTGATCTTTAATTACATCTTCTAATATATCCCACACTTCTGGTCTTAGTTTTTCTACCATTCTTTTTGCATTTTTAATATTATGTGCTAATCCTCTTCCAACTAATTCCTTCATTACAAATGGTTTGAATAATTCAACTGCCATTTCTTTTGGAAGACCACATTGATAAATCTTAAGTTCTGGACCAACAACGATAACTGAACGTCCAGAGTAGTCAACCCTCTTACCAAGTAAGTTTTGACGGAATCTACCTTGTTTTCCTTTAAGCATGTCTGATAATGATTTTAACGCTCTATTTCCAGCTCCTGTTACAGGTCTTCCACGTCTTCCATTATCTATTAGAGCATCTACTGATTCTTGTAACATTCTTTTTTCATTTCTTACAATTATTTCTGGTGCTCCAAGTTCTAATAGTCTTTTTAATCTGTTATTTCTGTTTATAACTCTTCTATATAAGTCGTTTAAATCTGATGTAGCAAATCTACCACCATCTAATTGTACCATTGGTCTTAATTCTGGTGGAATTACAGGAATTACATTCATTATCATCCATTCTGGTTTATTTTTTGATAATCTAAATGATTCTACTGTATCTAATCTTTTAATGATCTTTGCTTTTTTCTGTTCACTTGCGTGTTCAGATTCTTTTTTTAACTGAGCAGATAATTTATCAAGATCTATTTCTAGTAATAATTTTCTAATTGCTTCTGCTCCCATTTCAGCTTTAAAAGTACCTCTTCCATACTTTTCTTCTGCTTCATGATATTCTTTTTCTGTCAATACTTGATTTTTTAATAGTCCTGATGTTCCTTTATCTGTAACAATATATGATGCAAAATATATAACTTTTTCTAAATTCCTTGGTGATATATCTAAAAGTAATGCTATTCTACTTGGAATTCCTTTAAAATACCAAATGTGAGCTATTGGGGCAGCAAGTTCAATATGCCCCATTCTCTCTCTTCTTACTTTAGCCTTAGTTACTTCAACACCACATCTATCACAAACTATTCCTTTATATCTAACTCTTTTATATTTTCCACAATGACATTCCCAGTCTTTTGTTGGACCAAATATTTTCTCGCAAAATAATCCATCTTTTTCAGGTTTTAATGTTCTATAATTTATAGTCTCAGGTTTTTTTACTTCTCCTTTTGACCACTCTCTTATCTTTTCATCTGAAGCTAAACCTATCTTTAGCTTATTAAATACTTCCAATTCTTCCATTATTATTGGTAGCCTCCTAAAATTTTATTTTTTGGCATCCAATTATTTAAGTAAATTATACACTGCTGAACATCTTTTAATGTAATTCACTTAAATTTTTAGATAATATTAAATTATAATTGAAGATTAACTTCATTTAACTATCTATTTCTGAATCTGAATCTAAATCTAAATCTTCTAATAAATTATCTGCTGCTAAATCATCATCTTCTAACAATTCATTAAATAATTCATCTGTTTCGATATCATCTAAATCCATATCTTCTTCATCTTCATTATTTTCTGGCATATTTTGTTCTGCAAGTAGTTCTTCTTCCATCATTTGTCTACCTTGATCTTCTGTTAATTCTATTCCTTCGTCAATGCTTTCTTTTAATTCTAGCTCTTCATCATTCTCATTATATAAAGTAATATCAAGTCCTAATGATTGTAATTCTTTAATTAATACTTTAAAGCTTTCTGGTATTCCTGGTTCTGGAATATTTTCACCTTTAACAATAGCCTCATAAGTTTTTACTCTTCCTGCAATATCATCAGACTTAACAGTTAATATTTCTTGAAGTGTATATGCAGCACCATAAGCCTCTAATGCCCAAACTTCCATTTCACCAAATCTCTGTCCACCAAATTGTGCTTTACCACCAAGTGGTTGTTGAGTAACTAATGAATATGGTCCAGTTGAACGAGCATGAATTTTATCATCAACTAAGTGGTGAAGTTTTAGCATATACATAACACCAACTGTTATAGGTTTATCAAATGGATCTCCTGTTCTACCATCATATAATATAGTTTTACCATTTGTTTCTAGTCCAGCTAACTCTAAGCATTCTTCTATATCTTCTTCAGATGCACCATCAAATACTGGTGTAGCAACTTTCCAATTTAATAATCTTGCTGCGGCTCCTAAGTGTACTTCCAAAACTTGACCTAAGTTCATACGAGAAGGTACACCTAATGGGTTTAAAACTACATCAACTGGTGTTCCATCTGGCATAAATGGCATATCTTCTGTAGGTAATATACGTGATATAACACCTTTATTTCCATGACGTCCAGCCATTTTATCACCAACTGATATCTTTCTCTTTTGAGCTATAAATATTCTTATTATTTTATTTACTCCAGGTCCTAATTCATCAGAATTGTCTCTAGTAAATACTTTTACATCTACTATTGTTCCAGATTCTCCATGTGGTACACGAAGTGATGTATCTCTTACTTCTCTTGCTTTTTCTCCAAATATTGCTCTTAATAATCTTTCTTCAGCTGTAAGTTCTGTCTCTCCTTTTGGAGTAACTTTACCAACTAATATATCTCCTGGTCTTACTTCAGCACCAACTCTTATGATACCTTCTTCATCTAAGTCTTTTAAGCTATCTTCACCAACGTTTGGTATATCTCTTGTTATTTCTTCTGGTCCAAGTTTTGTATCACGACATTCACAATCATAGTCTTCAATATGAATAGATGTTAAAACATCTTCTTTTACTAATCTTTCATTTAATAAGATAGCATCCTCATAGTTATAACCTTCCCATGTTGTGAAAGCTATAATTAGGTTTTTACCTAATGCCATTTCTCCTTTTTCTGTAGCAGGTCCATCAGCTATAACGTCTCCTCTTTTAACAACTTCACCTGTTTTTACTATTGGTCTTTGGTTTATACAAGTAGAACCATTTGTTCTTTTAAATTTATGTAATTTATAAGACTTTTTATCTCCTTTTTCTGTCTTTATTACAATTTCATCACCTGTTACTTTATCTATTGTACCATCTTCATCTGCAAGTACAAGTATTCCAGAATCTTTTGCTGCTTGGTATTCTATTCCTGTTCCTACCATTGGTGATTCTGTTATCATTAATGGAACTGCTTGACGTTGCATGTTAGCACCCATTAAGGCACGGTTTGCATCATCATGCTCTAAGAAAGGTATCATTGCTGCACCAACTGAGACTAATTGTTTTGGTGATACATCAACATAATCTACTTTCTCCTTTTCTACTGCAGTAACATCATTTAAGTATCTAACTCTTATTCTATTATTAATAAATCTTCCTTCTTCATCTCTAGGCTCGTTTGCCTGAGCTATTATTAATCCGTCTTCTTCATCAGCTGTCATATATGTAACTTCATCAGTTAATTTTCCAGTTTCTTTATCTACTTTTCTATATGGTGTTTCAACAAATCCGTATTCATTTATAATAGCAAATGTTGAAAGTGCAGATATAAGACCAATGTTAGGTCCTTCTGGAGACTCTATTGGACATAATCTACCATAATGAGTATAGTGAACATCACGAACTTCAAAACCTGCTCTTTCTCTTGAAAGACCACCAGGTCCTAATGCTGAGATTCTTCTTTTATGTGTTAATTCTGAAAGTGGATTTGTTTGATCCATGAATTGTGATAATTGAGAACTTCCGAAGAATTCTCTGATTGATGATGTAATTGGTTTTGTATTAATTAATGTTTGTGGAGTTACTATATCTAAGTCTTGTATAGTCATTCTTTCACGAACAACTCTTTCAAGTCTTGTTAAACCTATTCTAAATTGATTTTGTAATAACTCACCAACACATCTAATTCTTCTATTTCCTAAATGGTCAATATCATCAGTTCTTCCTAATCCATGATCTAAGTTAAATAAATAACTTATTGAACCTATAATATCTTCTGTTGTTATATGTTTTGGGACTAATTCTGTCATTCTTTCATTCAAAACTTTTACTAAGTCTTTTTTATCAGTTGTTTCTAATATGCTTTTTAATATTTCATAATTTACATATTCTTTAACTGGATTTTCTAATTTATTTAATATTTCTTCATCAACAAATGATCTAATATCAACTGTTCCATTTCCTATAATTCTTACTTTTTTATCTTCTAGCTTAACATCTACAACATTTATTCCTGAATTTTGTATTTCTTTTGCAATATCTCTTGAAATCACTTCACCTTTTTCCACAAGAACTTCACCAGTTTGTGGATTTACTATTGTATCAAAAGCTACTAAATTAATAATTCTTGTTGCTAAGCTTAATTTCTTATTATATTTATATCTTCCTACTTTTGCCAAATCATATCTTCTGTCATCAAAAAATAAACCATTAAATAAATTTCTAGCAGCATCAACTGTTGGTAATTCTCCTGGTCTCAATTTTTTATAAATTTCAATCAAAGCATCTTTTTGATCTTTTACTGTATCTTTAGCTATTGTAGCTAGTAACTTATCTTCTTCTCCAAATAAATCAATCATCTGCTCATCAGTTTCTAGACCTATAGCTCTCATTAATGATGTTACTGGCAATTTTCTTGTTCTGTCTATTCTTACATAAAATACATCATTACTATCTGTTTCATATTCAAGCCATGCCCCTCTAATTGGCATAACTGTTGAAGTATATAATTTCTTTCCTGTTTTATCATAACTTGAATCATAATAACATCCTGGAGAACGAACTAACTGACTTACTACAACTCTTTCTGCACCATTTATAACAAAAGTACCACTGTCTGTCATAAGTGGGAAATCACCTAAATAGATTTCTTGTTCTTTTATCTCTCCTGTTTCTCTATTAATTAATCTTACTTTAGCATGTAATCTAGTAGCATAAGTTGCATCTCTATCTTTAGCTTCTTCTAAAGTATATTTTGTCTTTTCCTCCATATAGTAATCAAAAAATTCAAGTACTAAGTTTCCTGAATAATCGATTATAGGAGAAATATCTTTTAATACCTCACCTAAACCTTCTTTTAGAAACCATTCATAAGAATCTTTTTGAACCTTAATGAAGTTAGGCATGTCTATTGCATCACCTATTTTAGCAAAAGTTTTTCTTACACATTTTTCGTGTTTAATATCTTTTACTTTAACCAAAAAAATCACCCCTAATTTCTATTCTTAATTTGATTGGCAGTCAAATTAGAAAATTTTATAGCAGGTTGATATATTTTAAAAGAAGTCCCTCTTATTTAAAAGGTTTTTATATTTCTGTTTATTCCCTGCCAAAAAATAAACTTTAATATAGTTCCTCTTTTAAATAATTCCTCTTCTTTAAATATTTTAATTTTAACTATTTTATTATAACACGCATTTCCGTAGCAAGTCAACGATTTATTAAATGTTTTCTACTTTTTTACATTTTTAATATAGTCTTACGCCTAACTAACTTTTATATTACATATTATAATTTATATTTATTAATTACATATATATAAATTTTATAAAAATACTTGCATTATTACTTTTATCGTGTTAGAATATATGAAGTAAAATTTACTTTAGACTAAGAGGAGGTGTCATAAATGCCAAATATTAAATCAGCTATCAAAAGAGTTAGTATAATTGAAAAGAAAACTTTACAAAACAATATGATTAAATCAGCTTATAAAACAGCAATCAAAAAATTTGAAGAAGCTGCTCAAGCTGGAAATAAAGAAGAAGCTTCTACAGCATTCAGAGATGCTGTTAAAAAAATAGATCAAGCTTGTACAAAAGGTGTTATTAAAAATAATA
The DNA here is from genome assembly GCA_022796725.1 of Clostridia bacterium. Lineage (GTDB taxonomy): Bacteria > Bacillota > Clostridia > TANB77 > CAG-508 > UMGS1994. The sequence goes on from JAAWJE010000012.1 coordinate 34,353, forward strand.
CTGCTTCAAGGAAAAAATCTAACTTAGCAAAAAAATTAAATGAAATAAAATAAAACACATATATCTTATGTGTTTTATTTTTTGATTTATTAATTTTCACTCATTTTTTTTAATATGCCTAATCCTCCACCAATTATTACAAATCCTAATGCAATTATAATTCCAAGTTTGAATATTGATATTCCTATTTTCATGAACTCTAGTGAAATATTCATTTTATACTCTATAATTAGTGCCGCTATTCCTATTAAACAAACTATGTACGAGATATTTACACCAATTTTAATTAATTTAACAACCTTCTTATCAATTCCATTAATCATTTCTATTACATCTTTTAAATTTTTTTTCACTTAAAATTCACCCCTTTACATATTTAATTGTATCAAGCTATAAAGTTAAAATCAAAGTTAATTTTTTCATATATTTACAATATTATCATGTCTACTTGTTTTTTAGATTTTATTAATATATAATTTATATAATTTTTGGAGGGATAAATATGTTTTTACGTTTAAAATTTTTTCTTTCAGCGCATAAACAAAAATTTATTATTAGTATATTAATACTAACAATTTTAGTATTAATAATAATAGCTATTCTAACATTAAAGTTATGGAAAAATGGTACTAATAAAACTACAACTTTTATTAGTTCTAAAAAAGATTTTTCTATTATACTTTCAGATACTTTAGAAATGAATATATATAACAATAATTCATATGATTTATTATTAAAGTCTAAATCTGATAAAAATACCATAGCTATATCATCATTTACTGAAATAAATTCTATATATCCACTTTTAGATATTATAGAAGCTGATAAAAAAAATTATATATCCCAATTTGAAAATGTATCTAATATATCTGAAATATCAGAAGGAAATTTGAGTAAAAGTTTATATAACTTTCATAAATACTCATTTGAAACAAATAAATTGTATGTAGAAGTTTATTGGATTGAATTTAATAATAAATACTATATATTTGATTTCGCTAGTGATAAAAATAGTTCTGTAAATCTAAAGTCTAACATAAATTCTATATTAGAAACATTAGTATTTGTACATCCAAATTAATTTAATCAAACGGAGGAAAATTATGATAGAAACATTACAATCATTACCTATATTTTTTAAATATATCGTAACTGCAATTATAGGAATGACTCCTGTAATTGAAATAAGAGGAGCAATACCCATAGGAGTTGCAACATTTAATCTCTCATATCTAGAAGCTTTTATATCAAGTTTCATAGGAAATATAATTCCTATATATTTTATCGTAAAATTTATTAGGCCTTTATTTGACTTTTTTGGTAGATGGAAAATATTTAAAGTTATAATAGACTTTGCAACAAATAAGGCTACAAAAAAAATTGAAGAAAGCGAAAAATTACAAAATTTTGTATCACTTGGACTATTCCTATTTGTTGCTATTCCAATTCCAACAACAGGGGCTTGGGTTGGTTCATTGATAGCTAATTTTTTAAATCTCCCTGTAAAGAAAGCTTTTCCACCTCTTGCATTAGGAGTTTTTGTTGCGGGATTAATAGTACTTTTTGTAACAGGTGGTGTAATAACAATAATAAATTAAAAATGATACTTAATTTCTTAAGTATCATTTTTAATTTATTCATTATTTTTTCTTATTTTTATTTTATAATCTATATAATCTTCTAATATTATTTTTAATATTGCAACTACTGGTACTGCTAAGAACATTCCTAAGAAATCAAAATATGCTCCTCCAATTGTTACTGCAAATATTACAAGTATTGGATTAACTTTTAGTCCTTCTCCTAATATGTATGGATTAATAATATTAGAATCTATTTGTTGTAAAATTATTGTAACTATAAGCATAACCGATGCTTGTTCAAGTCCTCCTGTGAATAAAGTTATTACTGAAGCTATGGCTATTGCTATAATTGCTCCAAAATAAGGAATTATATTTAAAATTCCAATCATCATCCCTAACAAAACTCCATATTTTATTTTTAAAACAACCATTGCTATTGATGTTAATATTCCTACAATTATTCCATCTAATATTTGGCAATATATAAAATTTATAAGTATTTTATTTGTTTTACCAACATATTCTATTACACTTTTACTAATACTATCTGAAAATATAGCTCTTGTCACTCTAATAAAAAAATTCTTTATTTCATGTCTACTTAGTAATAAATATATTGAAAATATAAGACTCACAAATATATTAAATACAATTCCAACTGCTCCAATAGCATTTGTTATATACTGTCCTATATTTGACATATTAATATACTCTAATAAATTAATTTGTTTTAGCTTATCTATTATCCCATGCAAATCTATTTGTTTTAATATAGATTCATTATCTAGTGCATCATAGGATTCTAATATTGATTTATAATATCCTGGCAAGCTCTTAGTTAAATCCATAATACTATTTGTTATTGTTGGAATTACACTTTTAATCAAGAACACTACTATTATAATTGCTACAAAATATACAATAAACACACTTATTAATCTTGCTTTTTTTCTTAATATCTTTGATTTTCTTATACATTTTTCAAGTTTACTAGATGGTATATAAAATAAATATGCAATTATTATAGCTATAATAAATGGCATTAATATTTTTATAAATTCTCCTATAAAATTTGATATTCCTTGCAAACTATCTAAGATTTTATATATAGCAATTACTGCTACTGCAAAAGTAAACCAGTATATCCATTTACTAATATTTCCTTTTTCTTTCATTTTTACCCCTTTATAATTTCTAAAATATAAAAGCGAGAGTAGTGCTCTCGCTTCACTATTTTTATTTTAATTTTATACTAACACGTATTTTTTTATTGCATACATCCCACAGGCTAATATTGATATTGTTCCCATTATTAATATTATATATATTTGTGTTCCACCAGTTGATATTGATAAAATTACTGGTGCATCATCTTGGTCATCTTCACCGTCTTTTCTGTTATTTGGCACTGAATCTATATCTGGTGTATTATATTCATTATAATCCGCACTTATTTCTGCAACATTTGTCTTCATACCTAAATTAGTACTTGATTTTTTCCATCTTAAAGCAATTTCAACTGTTGCTGATTCACCTGGTTTTAATAAAGTATTTTTTAAATAATCAGTAGAAACACTACCATTTTTATTTTGTTTCCAATTATACTTCTTATTATCTTCTACATGGAATTCTAATCCTTTTGGTATATAATCTGTTACTTCTTTCGCATATCCTTCAAGCTCGCCTTCATTAGTAACTTTAATTTTATAAATAAAGGTTACACTTGTTTTTTTCAATTTTTTTCTATTAATTTCAACTTTTACTACTGGGTCTGGATTTTCTGTTCCATCATACCCTGTATTTGTTACTTTTGTTTTTCCATCCTCTGTTACTCTTACTTGACTTACAAATTTTAATAATGATAAATCAAAATATTTGACTACTATTTTTTCTTTATCTATATCATCTTCGCCTTCTTTATCATTATTTGGTATTGAATCTATATCATCTATTGGATTTCCATTTTCATCTTGATCATCTGTTATTTCTGCTGTATTAATAATAATTCTATCTTCTTGTTTTATTTTTGTTTGGTCAACTTCAAATGCTACTTTCACATCTCTATAATCAGGATTTTTATCTGTTACTCCAATTTTTGAATCAAATTCTCTCATAGCTTCTTCTTTTCTCTTATCGCAGTTTTCTTTTGAATAAAAATTTGTTGCTATGAATTCAGCATCTTTTGAGTCAGTTACTTCTACATAATCTTTTCCACCTAAAGTTACAACTGTAAGATTTGTTTTATCTTCACTTTCTTTTACTTCTCTATACATTTTCCACATATAATTTTTATTTATTTGGTTTTCTGGTAAAAATACTAATCCATCTGGTATATCATCTTTTATAACAGAAGCATATCCTTTGACAGTTCCTTCATTATATACTCTTATTGTATAAGTTACTATATTTTTGTTTGCAACATTTAGTGGTTCTGCTGTATGAGTATAAGTAATTTCTCCTTTTTCATTTATAACAACCTTTGGTTCCCTATTTTTTATTACTGTATTATTTAATCCAGTAATAAATTTTTGTAAAGCTAAGTCAAATTTATTTTCTATTAATGTCAAATCTTCATAATCATCATCATCTTGAATGTTTCTATCTTCTGGATATGTGTTTACATCTATTTCATTTGGCTCTGAATCTCTATCTATTACATTTGATTTATCATTTACTTCAATTCCATCTTTATTTGCTTCAGCTGTTATTGCTGCAATATTCTTCAATACCTTTTTATCAAGTTTTTCTGCTACTACTACACATGCTACTTGAACAAATACACTTGATGGTTCTTCACTTGTCTTATTAAAAGCTGGTATTTTATTCTTATTTCCACCTTCTGTATATTTTAATATATCTGTTTCTATATTTGCTTTTCCTACTATAACATCTTGATTTTCTACTTCTGAACCATCTTGAAAATCAACTTTACTAATATTTTTAGTTGCATTTGCTATTTCTGATAATTTAACTGTTTTTGAATCTTCTGTTGCTATTTTCCATCCATTATCATAATTTATTCTGTGATTTACTAAAAATCCAAGTCCTTCTGGAATATAATCTGTAATTTTATTTACATAAGCATCTTCATTTCCTTCATTATATACTCTTATTGTATAAACTACTATATCTCCTGTCTGTACTGGTACTGGTGTCTTTGAATGCTCATATATTGCAGTTGTATCACTTCCATCTGCAAGTTTTTCAGTATTTACATTTGGTTTTCTATCTTTATTTTGGCCATTTACAGTTGAAATATATTTTCTAAGAGCCAAATCTATTTCTTCTTTCTTTATGTCTGATTTAACTATTATCTTTTCAAAATCATCATCATCTTCTTCACCAAAATAGTAATAATCTGATTTTGTTAAATCACTTTCTCCTGTTGTTCCTTTATAATCTGGTTTACATTGTTTAGTCTCATCAGATAAAGGTTTATCTGAATCTTCATCTTTTACTGTAATTCCATTTGTATCTGTTAAACTAGTAATTTCTGCAACATTTGTTAATATTGTATCATTTGCTATATCTCCTGCTACTTTACATGTTACTGTTATTTTTTTACTATCTATCTGTTTTTTACCATTAGCATCTATTTTTACTGGATCTAATGGTATATCTGCTGAATACCTAATAGCATTTGTTCCGCTTACTTGTGTCCAACTATTATTTTCTGTTTCTACTAATTCTAATCCTTTTGGTAAATAGTCTGTTATTCCTTTTACTATTACTGAATTTTCACATTCATTATAAACTTGAAATGTATATGTTACTGTTTGTCCTATTTTTACTTCTACTGGGTCTTTTCTATGAGAATATTTAAAATCTCCTTTATTATATTTAGCATCTTGTGGTTGTTCTGAAACAGATGGAATTCTAGTTTCTGGTATTTCTTCTCCATTTACTTCAGTAATATATTTTCTTAAAGCAACATCATAAACTTTCTCTTTTTTAGTAACTATTGCTTCTGTTTCTTCATGTAAATTCTTTGGAGTTACACTTACTATTGGTTGTGAACCTGAAACATTTGATTCCCATAATGCTACATTACTTTCTTGTGCTCCTGTTACATCTAATTCCATTTTTATTTTTGTAACATCTGTAATTACTGGTAGTTTTATATATAAATCTTTGTTCAGTCCTGATGTATTTATATTTGCAATTTTATTTCCTGTGCTATTTGGAGCATCTACTAATTCATGTCCTGATAAAACATCTCCATTTTGATTTTTAAAAGTTACACTAAAGTTATTATTTGTTCCACCTATTATATGAAATGGACCTACATATAAATAATTTCCTTCTTCTACTGTTGTTTTTGTTGTTTCTTTAATAGAAGGTATCGTACTTGCAGTGCTATTATACTTTCCTGCTAATTCTCTATAATATGCAATTGCTTCAGCTATTAATTCATGTTTGTTTTCATAAGTACCTTGACCATTATATACATTTCCATCAATTGTATATGTAACTGCTTGACTTTTTATATCTAAATTGTTTGTAATTTCCCAAATAACTACTTGTATTGCAAAGAATAAATCATCATCTGTTATTTCTTCTTTAATTGTTTCTGCAGTGGTTGGTGTAATTGATTCTTTTTCCTCTTCTATTTTTTCAGCATACACTGTAGCTATTTTATCTTCAAATTTTCCATATAAGTTTGAATTTTTTAATAGATATAATATCTTTTTAGTATTTTCTTCAGATAATTTTGAATTTTGTACTGTAAAGTTTCCTTTACTTGTATAATTTGAATTTGCTGTTCCATCTTCACTTGGAAACTTACCATTCATGTCTAAACAAAATAAATAAGTTGAATAATCAGCTGATCCATTATTATTTATATATGTTCTATATGTAATTCTTTTTCCTATTTTATATCCAAATTTATTTCCATCTTTATCTGTTTTTGGGTGTAATAAAGATATTCCTAATTTTATTGATGTATTTTCTTTATCTTCAAATGTTGCATTTGCAATTGGATATATATTTGGTAGCATTAGTGCTATAATACATATTAGTATTATTAATTTTTTTAACATCCTCTTTGTGTTCACAAAAATTCCTCCTTAATAACTTTTATATAATCATATTTATATTACTTAATTTATTTACATTTCAGTTTTTATTATATTACATTTTTATTACAAATGCAAGCTTTTTAAAGTAATATAGTAACTTTTATTAATATACTATTTTTGATTTAATATTAGTTTACATATATTGTAAATGTTAAATTTTATATGCTCTTTCATTTTTTCGAAAATTATGAGGCTGAATTATTTCTATTATATTATTTATTTATTTTTAAGTTTAAATAATAGGTTTACTCTTTTTTTAAAATTATTTTCAGCCTCTATAATTTTCAGTTACTGCCTTTAATACATCTCCTGCTAGGCATATCTTTTTTTATTCTCTAACCTTATAATCTTAAAATATACAACATTTTTTATATTATATTTTTTAAAACTATAGCGTCTCGCCTCGCTCCATCTCCTCCTCTTCTTACTGTCTTTACAAATTCATAGTTATCTCCTACTCTGCTCTCGAATCCTTCTCTTACTTTCG
>JAAWJE010000049.1 GCA_022796725.1 Clostridia bacterium
GGTGATGATGTAGATGTTTCAAAACTTAATTATACAAATACTCACCCAGGATATGTTAGTTTAATAAACGGAAAAAAAGATTTAATAGTTGTAACAGAACCATCTAAAGAAGAGCTAGAACTTGCAAAGAAAAAAGGTGTGGAATTAGAAGTTATACCAGTTGTAAAAGAAGGTTTTGTATTCTATGTTAATTCAAATAATCCAGTAGATAGCTTAAGTTTAGAACAAATACAAAAAATATATACAGGAGAAATTACAAACTGGTCAGAAGTAGGTGGAAATGATGAAAAAATAGTAGCTTTCCAAAGACCAGAAAATTCAGGAAGTCAAACAGGAATGCTTTCATTAGTTATGAAAAATCTAAAACTAATGAAACCAAGAAAAGAAGATTTAGTAGAAACAATGGCAGAGATAGTTAATTTAGTTTCAAATTATGATAATGGAAGAGCATCAATAGGATATTCATATTATTATTATGCTACAACAATGTATGAAGATATAGATAAAAATGTTGCAGAAGGAATAAAATTATTAAAAATAAATGGAGTAGAGCCAAATGATGATACAATAGGAAAAGAAGAATATCCACTTAAAACAGCATATTATATTGTAATGAGAAAAGATGAACCAGAAGGAAGTAATGCAAGAAAACTTGCAGAAGCAATGTTATCTGATAGAGGTCAGGCAGTTGCGAAAGAAGCTGGATATGTACCAGTAAAATAATATAGATTATGGGGGCTAAAAATATGTCTCAAAAAGAAAATGAAATTAAGGAAAAAAAGCATTTATCTTTTGAGAAAAAATTAATTATATTTGTAAGTGTAACTATAATACTTATAATTGCAGTTACAGCTATATTAATAGTTAATACAAAAGATAAAAAACAAAATGTAGAAATAGAAATAGTAGATAAAGAAACTAAAGAAGAGAAAAAAGATGATAAAAAAGAAACAAAAGGTGCTAATATAACAGATATATATAATACAAATGCTATTAAAATAGAAGAAAAAGACTATATTATTCAAAGAGGAAGCCTTAGCGATGAAATGAAGTACATTAAAATTGATGGCTTAAAAGATGAAAATATAGAAAAATCTATAAATGATAAAATTTATAATATGGTTCAGAATGGATATAATGAAATAATAGAAAAAGGAAAAAAGAAATATAAAGAAGATAAAATGAAAAAAATGAAAATTGAAGGATATTCTTTTGTTTCTTTTAGTGGTGCAAATGTATTGTCTGGATATATAGGAATGGATATTAGTAAATCAGATGGAAGCTATGATATTAGTGAAGATTATACCTTTAATATATCATTGCTGACAGGAGAAGATATTAAATTTTTAGATTTATTTTCAAGTGATGCTAATATTGTTAGTATAGCAGAAAGTTCAATTTATGAAAATTTAGCATGGTCTTATGAGTCTGAAGAAGGACATGATATGGACAAAATTGACTACAGCTCAATTGAAGATAAAGTATTTTTATATGTTCAAAAGTTTAAAGAAAAAGTTAAGAAAAATGAATTAAAATTTTATGTAACAAGTAGATATATATATGGAATGAATTTATATTCTGAGAAGAACTTTGAAGGATATATGCAAATAGATATGACGAAATTCGTTAATTATGTGAGCCTTTATAATTTATGTTCAGAAAAAAAGAATATTTATGATGATAAATACTTAAGTACAAAAGGATTATTTATTTTTGAAGATGATAATGTAAATGTTACATATTTTGAAGCTAAAAACGAAGAAAATTATTTTTTAAGATTATGGCTTTCATCTTTTTTTGAAGAAGGAGATGTAAATAAAGAAAACGCAGATAAATTAGTAGAAAAATACAAAGAAGAGATACCAAAAACAATTGATAAATATAAAAAAGAGATGGGAAATAAAGCAGTAGTTGTAACATCAAGTGTTCAAATTATAAATAATGATTCAAAAAATTTAATAGAAGTTCAAGAATATTATGATTTTTATAGTGTAAAAAAAGATTTTTATAAAAAAACATTTTATAATCTTGTAAGAGATTCATGTCAGATAAATATGGCAGAAGGACCATCACTTTATATTAATTATTATGATAAATATGAAAAACAAGTTAAAAATAGAACAGTATATATAATGAAAAAATATAATCCAAAAACTTTGAAATTAGTTTCAAAAGAAATATCTGACTCAGAAAAGGAAGATGAGGAGAGAGAAAAACCAGAAAAAAAGCCAAAGAAAAATGACAATATGGAAAATATAATAAATAATAATGTAATAGATGAAAATATAGTAAATAATATAGTAGATAATAATGTAATAAATAGTACAAATACTATGCCAGAAGAAAATGAAGAAACAAAAAATAATTAAAATATTATTTTAATGTAATCTTAAGGTTATATGTATAAAATTAGATAAATTAAAAAGGGAGGTGATTAAAAGACCAACAGAAATTATAAAAAAAGAGAATTTTTTATCACAAGAAAAAAGCATAAATATAAAAGAAAACAATTTTCAGGAATTAATGAATATATATAATATAGCAATGAAAAAAACAGTTCAGTATTTAAATGATATAAAAACTGATGTAAAAAGATTTTATGATTATGATATGATTGACCATATTACATATAGAGTAAAGTCTCCAGAAAGTATTATAAAAAAGATGCAGAAAAAAGATTATGAATTAAATTATAAGGAACTTATAGAGAATATAAATGATATTGCTGGAGTAAGAGTAGTATGTCCACTAAAAACTGATATATATAGAATAAGAGATATTATCTATAATATTGATGATATAAAGGTAATAGAAGATAAAGATTATATATCAAAACCAAAGAAAAGTGGTTACATGAGTTATCATTTAATAATATGTGTTCCAGTAGAATATGAAGAAAAAATTATATATATAAAAGTAGAAATACAAATTAGAACAATGGCAATGGACTTTTGGGCTACATTAGAACATAGAATGAAATATAAATCAAAAAACAAATATTCAGAGGAATGTTCAAAAGAATTTATTAAATTTTCTAAAACACTAAAGACCATAGATAATAAAATAGAAAAATTATATGAAAAACAATATGGAAAAAATAATGTAGTAGTACTGAAAAGATAATAAATACCACCATCTTATCATTTCATTTTACATGTGGTTATGATTGTACGACGTCAATTCATCGCACATAATGGAAAAAGCTAGAGAATGCTCTCTAGCTTTATTTAAGTATAGTTGTATCACTAGCACCTTTTCCAACTACTTCACTCATAAGTACTCTCCATGTATTATTTCCTATTATTCCATCTTCCTTAAGTCCTTTACTTTTTTGGAATGATATTGTTGCACTTTTGCTTAAATTTCCAAATACTCCATCTAATCCACCCGTATTATAGCCAAGTGTTATAAGTGCATCTTGTGCAATAAGTACGTATATGCCTCTACTTCCTAATTTAGTTATTGGGTATCCGACTCGCTATCCATCTGTTATCAAAATGAACCCATCTAGGTGTATCTATAGCAGGTTCAACATATCTCCAGTATCCTGACCTAATTGCTAAGCTTCTCATTGCATTTCTTCCTGATTCTGATAAATTTTGAGCCACATCAAATGCCACACCTGCATAATGTTGAGATAAATTCGAATGCCCTCCTTCCCATGGTCTTTTAAATGCAAATCCTACAAAAATTGCCTTTCCATACAATTTTCTAAAATTATTCCATGATTGCATAGTTCTTCTATCTGTCCATAAAATTTCCGAATCGCTACTTCCTCTAAATTCTTCTACTGTTAATGTTCTGTTTACATTATAAGGCATCTGTTCTTTAAGACCTCTATAATATGTTTCCATTCTATTTAATGAGTTATTATAAACTAATATCTTTGCCATAATATACTCCTTTCTTCTAATATATTATGAATTATAATTAAATTTGTTAATATTATAAATTGTAATATTATGTAGACTATGGTATAATAGAAATTGTTGAAATGTCTTTTGGAGGTTAATATGCAAGATTTTTATAAAAAGTTAAATGATTATAGAAAAACTTCAAACCAAGTTAGTAATTTAAAAAAATTAAAAACTAATCCTATTTCACCTAAATTATCTAAACAATATATACAAAGTCTTAGAAAAAATTTACAATCATTTTCTAAATATGTAAGAAAAATATATGATGAAAATCATGGGATATCTAATACTGAAGTTAAAGAATCTATTGAAAAAATCTTAAATGATTTAAACTTTCAGTATGCAAATAGTTCTTCTTTTAGAAGTAATAGCATAAGAGTTGATATATGCAATTATTTTAAAAATCATCCTATTGAATTTAAAAATTTATATAGACAAATGATTGCTGAAGAGAAAGAAACTGGAATTCCTATAAAATCTCCAGAAATTGTCTCTTATAGTTCTAATCAGGAACAATCTAAAAGGCAACTTTTAGAACAACTTATAACATCTTATAGAAACATAAAAAGCTCTTTTGGAAAGAGTGAAGCAGATTTTCTTAATAAATATGCTAGAAGTTCGACTAAATTTAAAAGAACTCTCAGAGAAATTCAACCTAATGTAGAAACAGTAAATTTTATTGTTAAAAATGAAATGTTTTTTATGGATGAAGAATCAGGTTTAAAAGAGTTTTTTAAAGAACAATGTGATTTCTTATCTCATCATTTGAGAGAAGATTATATTGAATCTTTAAAAAATATTTCCGCTCAATTAAGTGAATTTAATCTTTTAGAAAGATATGTCAAAAGACATAATACACAAATTTTAGAAATAGGATTTCCTGAATTAAGTTTCTCAGAAGAAGAAGCCTATTCTATGAATTCTAGTTTCTCTAACGGAGATCTATCACATTTATCTTTAGGTGAACTTTCAAGTCTAAATGCTTTTTGGATAAATAGACTAACAAAAGAAATTATAAATTTTAATACTGCATTTTTTATAATTAGCGATTTAGACTTATGGTCTGAAATTAGAAAAGCTCCTTTAAAAACTGTTCCTAATATTGAAAAGGATTCTAACACAGAAGATACTTTTATAGATGTTCCAATAACAGATGAACAAATTGAAGCTCTTGATGAAAAAATGAAATTTTTATATAATGAAACAACATATTACTATTACAAGTTTTTAAATAATCTAAATATTTCAGAACTTAGTACTAATGAAAATGAAGATTCAGCTGAAGGAAAAATAAATAATTCAGGAACATCAGTACAAAAAAATTTATTTGAAGAAATATCAGATTTACATGAACAAATTGGGAGTGATTACTACAATTACTTTTCTACTGTAAATAATGGTGCTTTAAAAGAGTCCAATAATGACTTCTTTGATGATTTCAATTCATACCATATATCTGCAAATATTACTTGTAACTCTTACTCTATAAAATCAAATATTATGCTTGCACAACTTTCAATGTTATTTAATAATAGTGCTTTTTCAAAAAATTGGGGGCTTTCTTTTGAAAAAGGAAAAACTCCTAATAAAAGTGATAAAGTAATAATAGCAATCGATATTCCTGGATTTAATATGCCTTTTAGATTGCATATTGAAAGAGACCTTTTAGAGGATTTCTTAAGAGCGAATCAAAATACTACAAAAATTCCATTATATCAAGGTGAAAATGACTTTTTTAAAAAAGTTACTAGAAAAAAGCATTTAATTACCACACCTTTATTAATGCCTATATCAAAAGAATATAAGAAAAAATTAAAGG
>JAAWJE010000076.1 GCA_022796725.1 Clostridia bacterium
GTGACGATTATGATGCGTTTATTTGATGAAGAAGAAATAACATTTGATAAATTTAATAATTTATTACAAATAGGAATTAGTAAATCAGAGTTTGGAATAATACCAGCTACTTTAGACCAAGTAGTATTTGGAGACATAGATAGGACTAGAATAGGAGATGTCAAATATTTATTTATTTTAGGTATGAATGATGGAGCAGTTCCAAGTATTGTAAAAAGTGAAGGATTTTTGAATGATACAGATAGACAATTTTTAAAAGAAAATGGACTAGATGTAGCAAAAGGAACAGTAGAGCAATTATATGAAAATCAATTTAATTTATATAAAATATTTTCTAATGCTAGAGAAAAATTATATCTTTCATATCCGATATCTGATAAAGATGGAAAAACTTTAAGACATTCGGTTTTAATTACTAAAATGAAGAATATATTTAGAAATATAAGACAGTCAAGTGATGTAATTAATAAAGAATTTAATATAACACTTAAAGACTCTACTTTTAATGATGCAATATCTAAATATAAAATTTATTTAGATACAGGTGAAATAGAAGATGAATGGTTAGATGTTTTAAATTGGTATTATATAAATGATAATGAAAGATTTATGAAAGTTATTAAAGCACTAGACTACACAAATAAAACAAGTAACATAAGTAGAAAAAATGTGGAAAACTTATATGGAAATATAATGAAAACAAGTATTTCTAAGCTAGAACAATATAGAAAATGTCCATTTTCATTTTATTTAAAATATGGACTTAAAATAAAAGAGCAAGAAGAATTCAAAATAAGAACTATTGATACAGGTTCATTTATGCACGATGTAATAGATACATTTTTTAAGTTTCTACAAGAAAAAAATATCAATATAGATATGTTAAGTGAAGAAAAATTGAAGGAAATTATATATGATATAATACAAGAAAAACTTTCTATGTCTAAGAATTATATATTTACAAGTACACCTAAATATGTAATTTTAACAGAAAGGCTTAGCAAAGTAGTATATGAATCAATAACATATTTAGTCAAACAATTAAAAGATAGCAAGTTTGAAGTATATGAGACTGAAATTGAATTTAAAGATAGCTCAAAATATAAACCAATTGTAATTAATTTATCTGATAATAAAAAAGTAGAACTTACAGGAAAAATAGATAGAGTAGATGTAGCAAAAATTGGTGATGAAAAATATGTAAGAATAATAGATTATAAATCATCAATTAAAGATTTAGATTTAAACCAAGTAGTAGCTGGGCTTCAAATACAGCTTATATCATATTTAAGCACAATTACTGAAAATGAAAACTTACAACCTGCTGGAGTATTATATTTTAATTTAATAGATTCTATAATTAAAAATTCAAAAAATATTTCAGATGAAGAAGTAAAAGAAAAAATACGTAAAATGTACAAAATGAAAGGATTAATCGTTGCAGATATTGATATAGTAAGAGCAATGGACTTAAAATTAGAAAAAGGATTTTCAGACACTATACCAGTATATTTGGATAAAGAAGGTAATGTTAGCAAAAGCCGTTCAAGTGTAATTACAAAAGAAGATTTTGAAAATTTACAAAGATATTCAAAAAAGTTAATAAAAGAAATTTCATTAGAGATTATGAATGGAGGTATAGATAAAAGACCATTTTATATGAATAAAAAAACTGGTTGTGATTATTGTGAATATAAGTCAATCTGTGGATTTGATGTTAATAATGGAGATAAATTTAATTATATTTCTTCATTTGATAAAAATTATGTTTTAGATATAATTAAAGAAGAGGTGAAAAGTGATGACAAATAATAAAAAAGATAGTATAACTAGGCCTACTACCATAGAAGTTAATATAGAAAATGCAAGATATAATATAAATCAAATAAGAAAAACTGTGGGAGAAAATATTACAATAATGCCAGTAATTAAAGCAAATGGTTATGGTAGTTATATAAATAAGAAAATAGAATTTTTAAATGATTTTGATATTGTGGCAGTTGCTATTGTAGATGAAGGAATTGCTTTAAGAAATTTGGGATATAAAAAAGATATATTTATATTAAATCAGCCTTATGTTGATGAAATAGATAAAATTATTAAATATAATCTAATAATCGGAGTTTCTTCAGATAGATTTATAGAAGAATTAGGAGAAAGAAGAAAAAAAGTAAAAATACATATAGAGATAGGCTCAGGAATGGGAAGAACTGGTATCCACCCTAAAAGAATTGATGAGTACATAGAAAAAATAAAAAAATATGATAATATTATAATAGATGGTATTTATACTCATTTATCAGCAGCAGATATTGATAAAGAATATACAAGAAAACAATTAAATTCTTTTGACTTTGCAGTAGAAAGTGCTAAGAAAAAAATAGATACAATAAGATTTGTCCATGCACAAGCTTCAACAGGAATATTAAATTTTAATGAAAAGAAATATAATCTGGTAAGACCTGGAATTATAATATATGGATTTTATCCAGATGATAGTTTTAAGGATAAAATTGACTTAAAACCAGTAATTACAAAATTTGCATCAAAGATAACTTTTTTAAAGACTGTTCCTGAAGGATTTAGTATAGGATATGAAAGAAGTTATATAACCAAAAGAGAAACAAAGGTTGCAACAATTCCAGTAGGTTATGGAGATGGATTTAGAAGGTGCTTATCAAATAACTGGGAAGTATGTATAAATGGAAAAAGAGTTCCAATAATCGGAAATGTATGTATGGATTCATTTATGGCAGATGTAACTGATATAGAAGCAAATGTAGGTGATGAAGTAATAATATTTGATTATAAAAATATTACACTTGAAGAATATGCAAAAGCAAGCAATGGAATTAACTATGAAATGATTTGTTCAATATCTGATAGAGTTCCAAGAAAATTTATATAAGAAAGATGTGAGAATATGGATTTATCAAATAAAAATGTTATACATATAAAGGGGAAGAATATAGAATATTTGCAATTTAGAAAACTAAATGAATTTGGAATTAAACACGCATATACATTAAAAAATGAAAATTACAATTTTAAAAATTCAAATAAAGAAATAGTAGATAAAAGTTTTAGATGTATATGTGATGAATTAAATATAAACTTTAATAATTTAACAAGACCATTTCAGACACATACTAATAAGATTGAAGATATAAAAACTAAAAAAACTTATGAAGAACTTGAAAATGTAGATGGAGTAATTACAAATATAAATAATATTCCACTTGCAACGACAAATGCAGATTGTATATTATATTTAATATTTGATAAAGAAAATAAAGTTATAGGAAGTATTCATTCTGGTTGGAGAGGAACATATCAAAGAATTATAGAAAATGCAGTAGATTTAATGATAAAAGAATATGATAGTAAAGTAGAAAATATAATGATTTTTATATGTCCAAGTATTAGAAGATGCCATTTTGAAGTGTCTAGTGATGTAAAGGATATGTTTAAAGAGAGATTTGAGTTTACTAATAAATTAGATGAAATAATATATGATGGAGAAAAAGAAAATAAATATTATATAGATACAGTACATCTTAATAATATACTTTTAGAAAATAAAGGAATACTAAAAGAAAATATAATAGATTCTTTAATATGTAGTGTATGTAATAGCGAAAAAATAAGTTCATATAGAGTAGAAGGAAAAGATTTTATTAGTAGTACAGCAATAATATCATTGTAGAAAAGGAAGTTTTATAAATGTACAATAGTTTTGAAGAATTAGAAGAAGAGATTAAAGATTGCAATAAATGTAAGTTATGTAATAATAGAAATAATATAGTATTAGGATGTGGTAATAGAGAAGCGGATATAATGTTTATAGGAGAAGGTCCAGGTGCAGATGAGGATATGCAAGGTATTCCATTTGTAGGTAAAGCAGGAAAACTTATGAATATGGCATTTGAAGCTTTAGACATAAATAGAGATGAAATATATATTGCAAATGTTGTAAAGTGTAGACCACCTAATAATAGAAATCCAGAAAAAGACGAGCAAACAGCTTGTTTAGATTATTTGAGAAGTCAAGTTATGCTTGTTAAGCCTAAAATAATAGTACTACTTGGAAGTGTAGCTCTAAAAGCAATTTTAGGAGATGAATACTCTATAACTAGATCAAGAGGAAAATGGATAGAGAAGAAAGATATAAAGTATATGCCAACATTTCATCCAGCAGCACTTTTAAGAGATGAAACTAAAAAGATAGATTTTTATAATGATTTAAAATTAGTATTAAAAGAGATATCAAAAACTGACTAATAATATTTATTAGTCAGTTTTTATTCTCCAAATATAAAATTAGTAACAATATCTATAAGTTGTCTTAACTTTTTAAATTTAGATACAGTTGTGCTAACTGGAACTAAAGCGAATGTCTCTTTTGGAATATTTACATCTATAATTTCTCCATATTTAATAAGTTGATCTCTTTTAAAAGAAACATCTTTCATAATCTTACAATAAAATTCATTATAATATGTATAATCAGGTGTTGTTACTAATAAATCTTTAAAGTTATAAAGTGAATTTTGAAATTCTCTAATATCATTAAATGATTTTATTTCATTGAACATTTTTGTAAAACATTTATCTATAATTAAGTCTTGAATAGATAAGAATAGTTTTTGTATATGTTCTTTTTTATTTTCTAATTGTTTATTTAAAAAGTTTAACTTTTCACTACTACCATCAAAAGTGCTAATTTTATTAGCTAATAAAGATGTATCATTTTCAGCATTCAATAGCTTGTCTAATCTTTTTGATATTTCTAAATATGCTTCATTGCTAGACATAGATGAAAAAGTATTTTGGAAAATATCATTACTTAAAAGTGTACTATGATAAAGAGGATATGTTCCAGTAAAATAAATCATCTGGTTAAGTATAGCACATTCTAAAGGATAATATTCAGGACTAATAGAACTTAAATTTATACCATAATATGTAACCATATCCATTTCATTTTTAGTAGTGATTGAAGCCATTAGCTGAACAGCAGCTTCATTTAATGCAAGACCTACTTTTGAATGTAAATTATATAATCCTAATCTAACAATTTTTCCTTTTTCGTCATATAATTCTTGAATAAAATGTATACACTCATGAATTGCTAATGTGTCTATATCTGATAAATCCAAGTCTTTATTAAAATATATCGCATTTTTTGTATATGCATATTTTGCACTAGAATTATTATCAGACATTTTTGCAGTGTACATATCTAAACGAGAAATAGAAACGAATAAATCGCTTTGATTAAGATGAAGTTCTGGAAAAGAATCACATAATTTTTCAGATATGTTTTTAGCTATTTTATTAATATGTAAAGTGTCTAGTTTTTCTATTTCTTCTAAGCCTTCTTTTTTTAGTATATAACTTATTCCCATAATTTCTCCTTAAATAATGTTAGATAATACAATTGTACAATTTTTTCACTATAAAATATATAACAAAAGCATTATATTTTTATTACAAAAAAGTTACAAGATAGCTAAAACTATGTTATAATATATGGACATTCGAAAATATAGATGAAGAAAGATTATGTAATAAAAAAGAAAATAAATATTAATATTAAAAAAATAAATATATATATAATATATTTCCCTAGGTATAAATATAAGATATATATATTTATATAAATTATTTGTATATTGTATAAAATTATAAATATATATAAAATATTAATATAAGTAAGAAGGA
>JAAWJE010000042.1 GCA_022796725.1 Clostridia bacterium
TATATTCCTCAAGTAAAGAAATAATAAATTCGGGTATTGCAATCTCTCTAATGGAACTTTCTGTTTTAGGTGTTTTTGTAAAAACTCCCATATCAGATAGATATTGACTAGAACGATTAATGCTAAGAATTCCATTTTTAAAATCAACATCTTGCCACTCTAGTCCCATTAACTCGCCTAAGCGAACACCAGTAAAAACAGTAAGAATGATAGCAACTTTGTATTTAGTTTCTTCTATAGAAAGTTTTTCTAAATTTTCAAGAAGTATTTTAGTTTGCTCATCATCATAAGATTTTCTTTTAGGCTTTCTAGCTTTAGGTGATTGAACACGTTCTGCAGGATTAGCCACTATAAGTTGCCAATAAACTGCTCTATGAAGCATTGCTCTTAATAATCTGTGATGTTCTAAAATTGTTTTGCCAGATAAGGGCTTCTTAGTTTTTTCGCCATTGTTACCACTTTTTCTAACTAACTGAGTATCTTTTTCAAGCAAATCATAAAACTTCATAATGTCAGTTGGTCTGATTTTATTAATATAAAAATGTCCGAAGTATGGTAAAAGTCTTGTTTCTAACATTCTACAATAACGCTTGTATGTAGTAGGAGCAAGTTCTTTTGAACCATAATCTCGCTTCCATATTTCTGTAAATTCAGAAAATCTAAGAGATTTACCCTCAACAACTAAACCATTTTGTACTTCAGTAACAAACTTAGCGAGTTCAACTTCTGCATCTTTTTTAGTTCCATGTACTGTCTTTCTATGTATCATAGGATTTCCGTTTAAGTCGAATCCTTCAGAAACTGTTAGCCTGTAACTATTTTTTCCTCTTTTTTCTATACTCCCAGCCATTACTTAATTCACCTCCTTTCAAGTATGCCTATGGGTGGGAGGAGTATGCATCTAATTGTTAACAAAGTTATTGTATAATAATAGTTAACAAAATACAATAGTTTTCAAAAAGAAACTTAAAAAATTTATAATTAAACAAAATTACATATCTCGAAAAATGATGAATATCTAGAAAATAGTGGATTTATTATAGAAAATATGATATTATTTGTGGAGAGAGGAAAGAAAAATGAATTTAAGGGAATTAAATATAATTTATAATAAGGTACCTAATTTTATGCAATTAACAGATGCACGAATAATAGGTTTATATATGATTTTTGAAAATAATTTTGTTGAATTTGCTATTGAAATAAGATATTCTGATAAGGGAGAAAATAAAATTGGATTATTTGGATTTGATATAGAAAATAAAAAGATATTAAATTTAACAAAAGAAGAATATATAAATTTATTAGATAAAATAAATAAAGTGAATAAAGGTAATCAATATCTTGTAATAAAAGAAGGCCTGGAGAAGTTAAAAGAAATCAAAAATATAGTAGAATGTGATAAATATTTTGTTGTAACAGATGAAGATTCGACACAGCCTAAATATAAGTCAAAATCATATATAGATTTTAGAGAAATAGATTATAAAATAAATACTAGTATATCTGTATTATATTGTTCACCTAGTATAGCTACTTCATATACAAAGTTCAAAATTGATAAGATAGATAAAAATAAGTTAAAAGATATAAATTACTTAACTAATGTAGAAGTTAATATAGAATACAACAATAATATGTATAATGATTTTGGCAATATAAGAAAAATAAAAAAAGTTGGTAATGAATTAGAAGTAACTATAGAACCATTACAAGTAACTTTATTAGAAACTCTTATGATGGATGAAATATATTTTAATCAAATAACACCTGAAGAAATGATGAAAGTAATGTCAAATCTTACAAATGCTTTTGAGGTAGGCAAGGGAGACATAAGGAATAAAAATATTAAAAAATATAAATATATTACTACATTGGACAATTTTGAATTAATAGATGAAATGCTACAAATAGGAGATGTTATTTTTTCGAAAAGTGTAGAAGATGTAGATACAAATAAGATTAAACCTAACTCAAAAAAATGTATTTATATTTCTACATATATAGTTGCAGAAACTATATCAGAAGCTCAAAAAATAGCTATACAAAAAATTGAAAATACTTTAAATATAATGCAACTTATAGAAAAGAATAGCTATTTTTATAAATTATATAATGAAAAAGAAGAAATTAATGAGTGGGATGTTAGAAAAATTTTTATTGATTATAGGATTGGAGAAAAATTTTATATTTTTAATATATTTGAAACTGAACAAAGTGTATATGGTTCAAATAGAGAATTAATTATAAAGAATTATGGATATTTAACTCCTCAATGCGATCTTGCATTATACAACGATGAAATCAATCAATTAATATTAAATAATATAAATAAAGAAAATAATCTATCAAATGCCATATACTGGCTTAATAAGGGAATTGAAGAAATAAATATTGATTTAAATAAATGTGTATTGTATTTGAATATAGCACTTGAATATTGTGCTAATGGAGAAAAAGGAGAATCTTTTTTTATACAGAATGAAGAAGCTAAAGACATATTCAAAGATGTAAGTGACTATATAGAGGAAAAATATTGTAATAATAAAATTGCAACTGAAATAAAAAATAAACTAAATTGGACACTGTCATCAGCTTCTTTAAAAAATAGATTTGAATCTATGCTTAAAAAATTAAATATTAATTATACTAAAGAGCAATTTGATACTTATAATAAAATAAGAGATGCTAGAAATGATATAATACACGGAAGAAAAAAAGCAGATATACAAAAATATGACATAATAAATTGTTATATGTTTTTATCGAAAGTAATGTTTTGTAAATTGAAGGAGAATCAAGAATGAATTTATATGAAAGTATATTACAAGTATCTAATTGTATCAAAGAAAAAGAAGAAGTAAAAGAACTACTTGAAAAATATAAAAAAGTTAGAGAATTAAGAAATAATGTTAAATATATATATTTCTTTTCTCTTATAGACGGTAAAGAATTTTATGGCTTTTTTGCCCCAAATATTTCTATGCAAATAATTAATAATGTGTACAAGCATAGTGATTTTGAAATTATATCTAAAGAAATTTGTGAACTAATTATAAATAATGAAGATATAAAAGAATATGTGCAAATTTCTACAAAAGTTTGTGAAATAGTAACACAAGAAATAGTATCTTTATTTAACCCACAAAGCTTCAAAGGAAATGCAAAAACAGTATATGCATATAATAAATTATCTGAGAAACTAGGGTATATAGGTTTTATAGATAATTTAAAGATTTTAGGAGGAAAAGGAAAAGAACTAGATATATATTTTAAAGAAAGAAATAAAATTGTCGATGAAGGAGCGAAGGTATTTCCAATAAGTAAATTCAATAATGAATTCTTAAATAAGATATATAAGTTAAATGTATCTAAAGAAGTGGTTGATTCCATTGAAAAACTTAATCTAATATTATACATATTTGAAAGAATGATATATTGTGATATTTATGATAAGTTAATATATATAAAAAATGAAAATATAGCTATTATAGATAAAAATGAAAAAGCAAATATAATAAATCAAGAAATGCAAGTAGACAACGAAAAACTTTTATTTAAACATTTTCCTATTTTGATATTAGAAAATAATTATTACTTTTTATATAGTGAACAAATTAAATATTCAAAAGGAGAAACTACTATTAAGTGTAAATGTTTTTCTTGTAAATTTGAGGAAAAAAATGCATTATTAAGACTTTCCATAACTGATACAGTTGAGCTATTTGAAGAAGAATAAATAGGCAAAAAATAAATAAAGGAGAACTTTTTCCTTTATTTATTTTCATCTAACCATTTATCAAATTCTTCATAAGTTTTCTTATCACTTCTTATATCATCCATAAATTTTTTAGCTTCTTTTTTCCAATTCTCGTAATCTTTTTTATAAACTTCTATATCAGGGTTACGTTTAACTAACATCGCTTTTTTAGAATGCATTTTACGATATTTTCCATATACTTTATCATTTTCTTGCTTAATTTTTTGGGCAATTTGATTACCAATATCCCTGCAAGTTTGTTTGCCTTTGAATAAATTATTACAATAATTAACTCTTGGATTATCAGTTATAAAGTATTTACTGCAGTTTTTACATTTTTTTATAATGAAATTGTTTTCTTCTACAAATTTAAATAATGTAATATAAAGTATGGTATAAACACTAGAGCTTGTTGAATTAGTTTCAGCATATACATCAGCAAAATGTTGACCTGTTGTAAAAAATTCTAATAATTTATCTTCACTGGTTTCAAGATACTCAGGAAAAATTTTATAATTAAAAGCATCATCTATTTTAAAATCAGTAACATATGGCTTTAGTGTTTTAAAATGTGAGGTGTAGTAAATATAAAATCTCATCTGATTAGTCATTGTTCTTGAATTTTCAAGAGGATGTTTATTAAAAATGTAGTCAACAAATTCAGAGTAAATCCTTTGAACTTTTATGGCATCTTTTTTTATTAATTTGAAGTATTTTTGTCCTAAATTTTCAATTTCATCATAACTATAAGACTTATCAATCTTTAAATTTTCCATATCACTTTTTTCAAAATATTTTATATAAGAAGTAAAAAATTTAGTAAACCAAACAAAATATTCATCAAAATTAGAGAAATTTGTATTTAAAAAATCAATTAAATTTGTTCCTCTTTCATAAATGGAAAAATGGTCTTTTATAAAAAAATGACAATTTGAAAGTTCGCCTAGTTCGTAGTAGTGCAGCTTTTTAGGTATATCTAAATAATCTATCTTTCTTTTTATTTCATTGGTAAAAGGTTTGGTTTTTAAATGTTCAGTAAATAATTCTTCATATTCTTTATATTCATCTTCAGTTAAGCAATCTTTTATAATATCTAAAACTGAAACACCTTTAGGTAATTTACGATCTGGATTGCCATACAATAAAGTTATATGTTTGATTTCTTCTCCATTATTAATAGAGATGTGTATATTGCTATTTACTTTATTTTCTCTCATAATTCCTCCGTTAACAACTTATAAAATCATCAAGAGTTAACTTGCTATCAAAATAAACAATAAAGTATTTACAAAGTTAACTATACACAATATAATACAAATGTTAACAAAAGTCAATGCAAATTTGCTAAAAATCTGGAGGTGATACTATGGAATTACAAAAAGTCCAAAGAACTACACTAACAATGAAAGAAGCAGCAGAGTATTTAGGTATATCTTATTGGTTAGTTAATCAATTAGTAAGAAGAAAACAAATACCATGCTCAAAAGTTGGTGGCAAATATTTATTTAGAGTACAAGCACTAGATGAATATTTAGAAAAAATGGAACAACAATCTCTTAGTTAGATTGTAAAGAAAGCGGGGAAAGGAGGATATGTATAATTTACAATGGTTAAAACTAGAAATTAAAATATTTTCAAACAGAAAAATGCAAATACTACTAAAAGAACAAGATGGAGATACATATTTTAGAGTATGGGTTCAATTAATAACTATTGCTATGGAATGTAATAGTGAAGGAAAGTTAGTAATAGGAAAAAATACACCAATGACAATAGAAAATTTTTCAAAGATTATGGGAAAGTCTAAGAAAAAAATGGAGAAAATTATTAAAAAATTTCAAGAATTAAATATGCTAATTATAGAAGAAGGAGCATACAAAATTAAAAATTGGAGTAAATACCAAAGTGTTGAAACAAGCGAAAAATATCAAGAACAAAATAGAAT
>JAAWJE010000029.1 GCA_022796725.1 Clostridia bacterium
AATTTTATAATATAAGGAGGATTAAAATGAAATTTGATGAATGGCAAGATTTTACTAAAGGCGAATGGCAAAAAGAAATTAATGTTAGAGATTTTATCCAAAAAAACTATACACCTTATGAAGGTGATTCATCTTTTTTAGCAGAAGCAACAGATGCAACAAAAAAACTATGGAATGAAGTTTTAGAGCTTTACAAAAAAGAAAAAGAAAATGGTGGTGTTCTAGCAATATCTAATGATATTGCATCTACTATTACAAGTCATGAAGCAGGATATATAGATAAAAATTTAGAAAAAATAGTTGGTCTTCAAACTGATAGCCCTTTAAAAAGAGCTATTATGCCTAATGGCGGAATAAGAATAGTAGAAAAATCATGTGAAGCTTATAATAAAAAAGTTTCTGATGAACTTGAAAATATCTATCATAATTATAGAAGAACACATAATGATGGTGTTTTTATGGCTTATACACCAGAAATTAGAGCTTGTAGAACATCACATATATTAACAGGATTACCTGATGGCTATGGTCGTGGAAGAATTATAGGTGATTATAGACGTATTGCATTATATGGTATAGATATTTTAGTAGAAGATAAAAAAACTACTCTTTCTCAAACTGTTTCTAATGATTTAACAGAAGATATAATAAGAGAAAGAGAAGAAATTTCTGACCAAATAAATGCTTTAAATGAGTTAAAAGAAATGGCAAGCAAATATGGATGTGATATTTCTAAACCAGCAAAAAATGCTAAAGAAGCCGTTCAATGGTTATATTTTGGATATTTAGGTGCTATAAAAGAACAAAACGGTGCTGCTATGAGTATTGGTAGAACATCTACTTTCTTAGATATTTATTTTGAAAGAGATTTAAAAAATGGTATATTAACAGAATCTGAAGCTCAAGAAATAATGGATCATTTTGTAATGAAATTAAGACTAGTTAGATTTTTAAGAACACCTGAATATGACGAATTATTCAGTGGAGATCCAGTTTGGGTTACTGAGTCAATCGGTGGAATGGGTACAGATGGAAGAACATTAGTTACAAAAAATTCTTTTAGAGTATTACACACATTAACAACACTTGGACCAGCTCCAGAACCAAACTTAACAGTTTTATGGTCAACTCGTCTTCCAGAAGGATTTAAAAAATATTGTTCTTTAATGTCAATAAAAACAAGTTCTATTCAATATGAAAATGATGATTTAATGAGAGATTACTGGGGAGATGATTATGGAATAGCTTGTTGCGTATCTGCTATGAGAATTGGAAAACAAATGCAATTCTTTGGAGCTAGATGTAATTTAGCTAAAACTTTATTATATGCTATAAACGGTGGTAGAGATGAAATTTCTGGAAAGCAAGTATCTCCTAGTAAATTTGAACCTATAACATCTGAATATTTAGATTATAATGAAGTTATGGAAAAATTTGATACAATGATGGATTGGATTGCTAAAGTATATATTAATGCTTTAAATATTATTCATTATATGCATGATAAATATTGCTATGAATCTTTAGAAATGGCATTACATGATAAAGATATATTAAGAACAATGGCTTGTGGTATAGCTGGTTTATCAGTAGTGGCTGATTCTTTATCAGCAATCAAATATGCTAAAGTAAAACCAATAAGAGATGAATCAGGTTTAGTTATTGATTTTGAAATAGAAGGAGACTTCCCTAAATATGGAAATGATGATGATAGAGTTGATAGTATTGCTGTTGATATTCAAAAAAGATTTATGGATAAACTTAGAAAACAAAAAACTTATAGAAATTCTAAACCAACAATGTCTATATTAACAATCACATCAAATGTTGTTTATGGAAAGAAAACTGGAAATACTCCTGATGGAAGAAAATCAGGTGCTCCATTTGGTCCTGGTGCAAATCCAATTCATGGAAGAGATACAAATGGTGCTCTTGCAGTATTAAATACAATAGCAAAATTACCATATAAACATTCAGAAGATGGTATTTCTTATACATTTGCTATCACTCCTTCAACACTTGGAAAAACAGAAGATGAAAAAGTTAACAATTTAACTTCATTATTAGATGGTTATTTTGCTCAATTAAGTCATCATGTAAATATTAATGTATTTGATAGAACATTACTAATAGATGCTATGGATCATCCAGAAAAATATCCTCAATTAACAATTAGAGTTTCTGGATATGCTGTAAATTTTGTTAAATTAACAAGAGAACAACAATTAGATGTTATAAATAGAACAATACATGAAAAAATATAATTACTAATTATTAAAATGTCTTTCTTGTGAAAGGCATTTTATATTACATAATCTTTAGGAGGAATAAATGGAAAGTTCATTAAATACAAAACTAAAAGTACATTCTTTTGAAAGTTTAGGAACACTTGATGGACCAGGTCTTAGATATATAATATTTCTTCAAGGCTGTCCTTTAAAATGTAAATATTGCCATAATAGAGATACTTGGGATTTTAAATCTTCAGGTACTGAATATACTATTCAAGAATTAATCCATAAAATTCAAAGGTTTGAAACATATATAAAAGCTTCTCGTGGTGGTGTTACAGTATCTGGTGGCGAGCCTCTATTACAGGCAAAAAATGTAACATTACTTTTTAAGGAACTTCATAACTTAGGAATTCATACTACACTTGATACTTCTGGAGCACTTCCACTAACTGATGAAATTAAAGAGTTATTAAATCATACTGATTTAGTATTATTAGATATTAAACATATTGATGATAAAAAATCAATTGATTTAACTGGTGTATCTAATAAAAATGAACTTAATTTTGCACGATATTTAAGTGATAATAATATTAATATGTGGATAAGACAAGTGTTACTTCCAAGATATACAGATGATGAAAATGATTTAAAAAGTTTAAAAGAATTTATTTCTTCTTTAAAAACTGTACAAAAAGTAGAAATACTCCCTTATCATGATTATGGCAAATTTAAGTGGGAAGAACTTGGAACAAAATATGAATTAGATGATTTAAAACCACCAAGTGAAGAAGAAATAAATAAAGCAAAAAAAATATTAGGAATTTAATAACACACCCCCAAATTTTAACAATTTGGGGGTATATTATTTTTAAAATCCAGTTTTGGGAAGTTTCTTTTTAGTTACTGCTCTAGTTTTCACCTTTATTTTACTATTAGTTAATGTTACAATTATATTTTCATTATAGCCTATAGAAAAAGATTTCATTTCATCATCTAATTTATATCCTTCTGGAGCTTTTATTTCTTTTATATAATATTTTCCTGGCAATACTTTTTTTAAATTTATTATTCCATTTTCATCACTTTTTAATTCTTTATATATTAAATTTTTATCTTTATCATAAATATTAAATACTGCTCCTTTTATAAATTTACTTGTATCATGATCTAATTTCTCTATTGTTACTGTAGTTTCATTTTCTGGATATTCTACTTTTAAATCATTAATTTTTACTTCATAGCTTATTCCTGTAAGAGCATAATTTTGTCTAGTAGAATTTGGTGCTTCTCCATATAAGATGGGTTTACTATCAATTTTAGCATTAATTTCTAAATCAAATTTTCCTTTTTCTATTAATTCTTTTATTGGTATTAATATTTTAAACTCTTTTCCATTTTTAAAGTTATTTGTTTCTTTTCCATTACTATCTTGTATTTTTACTCCTTTTAATTTGTTATTTTTTATAGTTAAAGAAAATTCATTAATATCAATAGATGATTTTGCCTTGAACTTCTTACTAATATATTCATTTTCTTCTTTGTCTACTAACCATTTTGAATCTATTTCTTCTATATATATGTTTGGCTCTTTATAAGTTTCCTTGTTATTCCTTGCTATCTTTACAATATTTTTAATTGCTTTTAATGTTCTTTTTCCTGCACTACCAATTGCTTTAAATTTAGCATAATTATCTTTATCATAGTCATGAATAACTGAATATACTGCCATTTTAGTAGCTGTAAAAGCTTCATCTACATTATTTACTCCTAAGCTAGATAAACTTTTATAAGGATATCCATTTATTACAGCTCTTCTTACTAATTGATTATCAACTAATTTAGAAATTTTTACAGTATAATCATCATTTCCATCTACTCCTTTTAAGTCAGAATTTAAACAATATGCTGGATATTCTTTGCCTCCATTTTTATAAAATACTTTTTCAACAACAATCGTTCCTCCTGTCATTGTATTTATAAGAAGACTTTTACATTCTCCTTTTGAATATAATTTAGCTTTATTAATTGTAATTTCTCCCCCATATATAGGGTTAACTATAAAAAAATTCATTAATGTTACTACTATTATCATAAGTGCTATTATTTTTATTATATTTTTTATTTTCATTATTCTTCCTTTCACAAAATTAATTTATCAAAATTCCTTTTACACATCTTCTAAGATATGGCTGATTTTCTACACATGTTATTAATGTTATTTCTTGCTTATTATTTTCATCTAAAACATTCCAATCTGTGTCAAGAATTATATAATTTTTATATACTTTATATGTAAAATCTCTTCCATTATAAAAATATTTAATTTTATCTCCCAATTTTAGTTTTTTTATATTTTGAAAATAGTTAACCTTATAGCCTCTATTATGTGCAGCTAGACCAATATTACCACCTGCTTTCTTTGTATTTTCAAAATGTCCTATATTTTTATTTAAAGTTTTAACATCTGTTCCTTCTGAAATATTAGCATTTAATCCAATACTTTCAATTTCTAATTTCCATTTCTTATTTTGTATTTTGGATTTTTTATATACTTTCTTTATCTGATTGATTTCATTTATAAGATGTTCACTGGATTTAGCATAAATTTCAGAATAGCTGTTATTCAGTTGATTACTTATTGGTTTATTTACTTTTAATATCATAAAATTAAATATTAAAGTACTAATTATAATTGTAATTAATATAGATTTTTTGTTTATATTTCTTAGAAATAACACTTTTTATCCTCCACCCATTTTAGATAAGTGCCAAATATAAATATATGTATATTATTAACAAGATTTTTAAGTAGCAACACTTAAACTTTTAAAAGAACATAAATACATGAAAATATAAATATTTTCACATCTGCAGATAATCTCAAGTTATCAATTCTTTAGATATAATACAAAATAATAATTATGATATGCTAAATTAAAGTATGAAATTTAGAATTTAATATTACATACCCTAGATAAATAAATTTATTTTACAAAAACTCTCTATACTTTACCTATATTTTATGTTTCTTATAAATATTATTTTGAATTAACTTTTAATGAAATAAAAATCATTTTGATAAAAATATTGTATTATAATATAATTAAGCGTAACTATGTTACTATACAACTTACTAGATAAAAAACATTTTAGATATACTACTACATAAAAACTTATTAAATTTTAACTTTTATATTTTATGAAATTAAATCGGCTCAGAAAAAGCCTAGATAAAATTGCAATTTTAATGATTTAAAGTAAATCTATAATAATACAATTTACTTGATTTGTAAAGCATTTCTCATCTTCCATTTTCGACAAAACTCGATTTTAAAATTTCTTTATATAATTATTATTATTATATTTTTTTTATAAAAAATGTG